>DATNFQ010000237.1:0-2324 GCA_035606295.1 Patescibacteria group bacterium | reverse complement strand
CTGGCCGCGGTCGACGTAGACCGTGTCCTCGCCCCACGTCCGGAAGTTCGAGTTCGCGCCCCAGGGCATCACCTTCGACGCGCGCCGATAGGCCTCGTGCTGACGGGCTCGGTTCAGCGCCGGAGCGGCGGGGAGGGCGGGCTCGGTGGCCATGGGGTCCTCGTGTGCGGATTCCGTGGCCCGGTCCGTGGGACGGGCGTTGCGCGATACGAGACGCGCGGGACGCCACTCTGCCATACGCCCCGCTCGGCCGTCAATGCGAGATTCGTGCGTATCGCGTCCGCGGCGTGCGAATGACCGCCTGTGCTGCGGCCTGAGCGTTGTGACCCGCAGGGCCGCCGTCAGCGAGAAGGCACTAGTGCCAGGCGCCGATGATCATCCCGACGAGCACGAGGGCCACCACGTGGTAGCCGCCGCTGATCGCGAACCAGTTCCACGGCTTGGGCTTGTTCGGGTCGAAGACCGCATCCGTGGCAGTGACCGTCAGCGCGTAGCCCGCGCCGACCATCAGGCCGAGGATGACGCCCTCACTCACCGTGTCCGTGCCGGTCGCTTTGGCGAGCATCGCGGTGACCGCCGACGCGATCAGGTAGAAGACCGCCGGACCGGCATAGCTGACGGGGTTCATCGCGGGACGAGGTCTTGACTCGTCGAAGCCGATCGCCGCCATCCACGGCTTGCCGAACACACCGGGGGCGAACCATGCCGCCCCGACGACGAAGTAGACGACCGCCGCGACGACGACCGCAAGCCAGTTGATGCCGGCGATATCCAGCGTCATGGTCCCGACCCTCCTCCGATCCCCGTCACCCGCGTCCAGCGTACGGCGCCCGCACCAGGGTCGTCGGGCGTGCCACGATGCCGCCATGACCGACCAGCCGGATGCCGCTGTCTCCTACTGGCTCCGCGAGCCGGCACCGCCCGGGATCGCCGATCCTCCGCTGGGGCCCGGCGAGCGTCTCGATGTCGACGTCGCCATCGTCGGTGGCGGGTTCACCGGGCTGTGGACGGCGATCGCCCTGACCGACACCGACCCGACGCTGCGGGTCGTGGTCCTCGAGGCGGCGACCGTCGCCTACGGTGCCAGCGGCCGGAACGGCGGCTTCTGCGAGGCGAGCCTCACCCACGGCATCGCGAACGGGATCCGCCACTTTCCGGACGAGCTCGACATCCTCGAACGGGAGGGCGTCGAGAACCTGGACGGTCTGATCGCCTTCACGCGCGAGCACGGCATCGACTGCGACCTCGAGGAGACGGGGACACTGGCGCTCGCCGACCAGCCGTATCAGGTCGACGAGTTCAAGGCCTGGGCCGATGAGGCCGCCGCATATGGTGAGCGCGTCGAGTTCCTCGATCGGGAGGCGGCGCGCGCCGAAGTCCACTCCCCGATCTGGCACGCCGGTCTGTACCGGCTGCCCGGTCGCGATGTCCTGGTGGACCCGGCGAAGCTGTGTCGTGGGATCGCCCGCGTCGCCCATGAGCGTGGCGTGCGGATCCACGAGGGCACGACGATACGCGGTCTTGCGCGCCGGGCCGGCCGCGTGATCGTCACCGCCGCGAACGGCGCCGAGGTCAGCGCCACGCACGTCGTCGTGGCTACCTCGGCCTACTCGGGCTGGCTGGGCCGCCTCGGGTCGACGTTCGTGCCCGTCTACGACTACGCCCTCGTGACCGAACCGCTGACGCCAGACCAGCGCGAGTCGATCGGCTGGCGCCGACGGCAGGGGCTCGCCGACGCGAACAACCAGTTCCACTACTTCCGCCTGACGGCGGACGACCGGATCCTGTGGGGCGGGTATGACGCCATCCACCATCGCGGGAGTCGTGTCGGTCCCGAGCTCGACAGGCGGGCCGCCACGTTCGAGCGCCTCGAGGCCCAATTCCTGAGGACATTCCCACAGCTGGAGGGGATCGCGTTCCCGTATCGCTGGGGCGGCGCGATCGACACGACGTCCCGGTTCACCGTGACATTCGGGCGGTTGCTCGGCGGGCGCGTCACCTACGCGCTCGGTTACACCGGACTCGGTGTGGGAGCGAGCCGGTGGGCGGCCGGCGTGGTGCGCGACATGATCCTCCGGCCGGCCGAGGACAGGCTGCGCCTGCGACTCGTGACGAGCCCGCCCATCCCCTTCCCGCCAGAACCGCTCCGGTCGCTTGTCGTCGACGTCGTCCGGCATGAGCTCGATCGGGCCGACCGCGATGGCGGACACCGGGGCCTGATCCTCCGAACACTCGACGCCATCGGTATCGGGTTCGACTCCTGAGGCGGTGTGCGTCGACACCGGACCATCGAGGCCGCGCCTGCGGGCACAAAGGACCAGCCG
>DATNFQ010000236.1:0-7718 GCA_035606295.1 Patescibacteria group bacterium | reverse complement strand
AGGCGTTCCAGAGGCTGGACGCCGCGTAGGGCCACTGCGTCAGGCGACGCAGTCGCCCGGTGTCCCGGGCCCTGGGGCCGGCAGCGGAAGCGATCCGTCCAGCAAGATCAGAAGCCGACCGCACGACAGATCGGTGTAGTTGCCCCACCCAGTGATCATCGTGCTCCCGTCCGGCTGGACGGTGCGGATAGGCCAACCCGGTTCGACGTGGTAGTCGAACACGACTCGACCGGTGGCGGTGGTGAACTCGAGATCCCATGGTCGCTCGGGTAGCGCCGCGGGATCGAACTTCCGGTCGGTCTGCGCGGGCAGGGTCGCCATCATCGTCCCGTTGACGAACATCGTGACCGCCAGCGCGGTCCCGTTGATGACGCTCATCGGCTGCTGTTCGACTGACGTCGTTCCTGGGGTCGCGCTGGCCGTGGCTTCGATGGTCTCCTGGGCCGCGGCCGTGGTACTCGCGTGGAGCGTCCGAGACGGGCTCACCACGGGTTCTCCGCAGCCCGTCGCCGCCGCGATCGCGAGGATCGCCAGGATCGGAACGGAGACACCGACCCGCCGCATGAGCACCCTCCGGGGGCTTTGACGCCCATCGTATGGGCCATGCGTCGCGGGTTAGCATCCGCGGATGCGTCGCGCGTTCTTCTACGGCTGGGTCGTCGTCGCCGTCACGTCGATCGTGGTGCTCGTCACGGCCGGTATCCGGGCGGCGCCTGGTGCTTTCCTGCTGTCGATGACGGGCGAGCCGGGCTGGTCGACCGCCTCCGTCTCGTTCGCGGCGGCCGCCGGGCTGATCGTCTTCGGCCTGGCCGGGCCGATCAGCGGCTCGTTGATGGGACGCATCGGCGTGAAGAACGTCGTGCTGCTGAGCCTCGTCGTCACCGGCGTTTCGCTCCTCGCGGCGAGCCTGAGTCGCGAGATCTGGCAGCTCACGCTCCTGTTCGGCGTGCTTTCCGGGCTCGGCACGGGACTCGTCGCCAGCGTCCTCGGTCCGACCGTCGCGACGCGCTGGTTCGTCAAGGATCGCGGTCTCGTCGTCGGGATCTTCGGGGCGAGCAACAGCGCCGGCCAGCTGATCTTCTTCCCGTTCCTGACCGGCCTCGCCGTGGCCGCGGGCTGGCGGGCCGGCGCGGTGATCCTGGGCCTCGGCGCGCTGGCGCTGCTCATCCCGGCGTTCATCTGGCTGAAGGACGACCCGGCCGATGTCGGTGCCCGGCCACGCGGCGCCAAGGACGGCGAGATCCACCACATCCGCCCGCCGGACCGGGGCGTGATGCGCCGGGCCGTCCGGAACTCCGACTTCTGGTTCCTCGCCGGCACGTTCTTCATCTGTGGTGCGACATCGAATGGCCTGGTCGGCCAGCACTTCATCCCGCATGCCGTCGATCACGGCTTCACGCCGGTGGCCGCTTCGACCGCCCTGGCCGTGATGGGTGTCTTCAACTTCATCGGCACGATCGCCAGCGGCTGGCTGACCGATCGCGTCGACCCCCGCAAGCTGCTGCTCGTCTATTACGCATTCCGGGGCGTGAGCCTGCTGTTGCTGCCGTTCGTCCACGACACGATGTCGATCGGGGCGTTCGCGATCCTCTTCGGCCTCGACTACATCGCGACCGTTCCCCCGACCGTCGCGCTCGTCGCGGACCGTTTCGGGCAACACAACGTCGGCGTCGTGTATGGCTGGGTGTTCGCGGCGCACATGTTCGGGGCGGCCATCGCGGCATGGGTCGCGGGAATCGTCCGCGAGAACGTCGGTGACTACGCGGCCGCCTTCGTCGCCGCGGGCTGGGTCGCCATCGTCGCCGGGTTCGCGGCCCTCGCCATCCGGCGCAAGGGACCCGATGCGGAAGCGCCGGCACCGGCATCGGCCGCAGCATGACGAAGAAGCGCAAGCGACCGGCGGGGGAGACGATCGGTGGGATCCTCGTCGGCTTCGATCAGCAGATCTTCCGCGACCTTCCGCCGGCCCAGGAGCTCGTCCAGCAGTCGAGGCCGCTCCGCGGGCTCGTCGGTCTCGGCGATGGCCGCGAGATGGTGTTCCCGGACGATGAAGCTCCCGCCACGCCCGACGGTGACGACGCGCCGGATCAACCCGAAGCGGACGCCCCTCCCGGCGAGTAGCGCGCGTAGTAGTCGGCCTGCCCTCCCTCGGCCTCGGTCGTCGGGCTGAACCGATCGGGCAGGAACATCCGTAACATCTCCGGCGCCTTTCCCGAGACGAGGTGTTCGGCGAGCAGCTCGGTGAGGAACGGTGCGAGGAGCATCCCGCGCCCGCTCCAGCCGACGGCCTGCCACCAGCCCTCGAGCTGCGTGGTCGGACCGACGATCGGCTGGTGGTCGGGCGTGATGTCGTACATCCCCGCCCATTGGCGGATGACGGTCACATCGCGCAGTGCCGGCGCCTTGCGGGTCATCAGCTCGGCCGTCCGGCGAAGGAACGCCCACGATGAGCCCTGGTTCACGCCGACCGCCTCGTCCGGATCGACCGCGCCCATCACGACCTCGCCTCGCAACGTCTGGTTGAACCAGCCCTCGGCCGGTCGATAGAAGGTGACGGCGGCCTCGATCGTCCGACGCAGTGGCGCCGTCACGAGGACCTCACGGCGGCGTGGCCGGTTCGGCATCCGGACGTCCGCCATCGCGTTGAGTTCGGTGGACCAGCCATCGGTGGCGTTGAGGACGATGGGCGCCTCGATCCGGCCGCGATCCGTCACGACCGCTCGAACGCGAGATCCGTCGCGCTCTATCGACGTGACGTTCGTATGCGGATGGACGCTGACCGACGATCCGAGATGGTCGAGATGAGCCCAGACGACAGCATCGTGATGGACGATCGCGTCGTCGCTCAAGACCGAGCCCGCGACCGGGTCGCCACCGGTGAAGACCGGGAGATGGTGGAGGGTCTCGTCAGGAGAAAGGAGTGCGCTTCGTATGCCGAGCCGCTCGTGCATCGCCACGACATCGCGCATCCGCTCGACCTCGTCCTGCTCGTACAGGATCCAGGCGTAGCCGAGTCGATAGAAGAGGACGTTCGAGCCGAGCTCGCCGCCCATCCGCTCGTACTTGTCCTGGCAGGCCATCGCGACCCGCGACAGCTCCTCGGTGAGCTGCATCCGCCGGATGCGCGCCACGTTGCGTCCGGTCGCACCCGCGCCCGGGTACTCGCGCTCGACCACGACGATCCGACCGGCGCCCCGCGCCTCGAGCTCGCGAGCCGCACCCAGCCCGGCGATCCCCGCCCCGATGATCACGATGTCGGCGGTCGGCGGGAGCGTCATGCCTCGACGGTCTCCTCGGTCGCGACGAGATCGCCGAGGCGGATCGGGCGGAGGGGCGGGCGAGCCGTCGTCGGGGCCCCCTGCATGGAGCCTGCCGTGATGGCATCGGCCCCGGCGGCGTCGGCGAGGACCGCGCAGAAGGCCTGCAGGCAGTACTTGCCCTGGCACGGGCCGGTGAGGGCACCGGTCCGCCGCTTGACCAGCTCCGGGTCCCCGTAGCCGCCGCTCACCTGGGCGCGGATCTCATCGGCGTGGACGTCCTCGCAGAAACACACAAGGGCACGCGCCGCAGCGACCATCGGGGCGGCGTGCTTCCCGTGGCCGGTCGCGGATCCGACGACCGACAGGGCCGGGACGCTCGAGCGGCCCGTCTCATCCAGCACGGGGACCAGCACGCCGTCACGCCACTGGACCGCCGCACCCGCGGCGAGGACGAGATCGAGGTTCGGCGTCCGGTCGCCGACCACCACGAGATCCACGTCCAGTCGTCGCGCCGCACCGTCGTCACCGATCACGACGGCGCCCGTCACCTCGCGACGCCCGAGGACGCGGCGGAGCGACGGCGTTGGGACGCGCTCCACCACCTCGGCGCCAGCCTCGCGAAGCACGCCCGCGGCAGCCTCCAGGTCGGAGGCGTCCCCGACGAGCAAGGCTCGCTCACCCGACAGCACCTGATGCCGTTCGACCATGTCGACGAGTCGACGCGCGCCCATGACCCCGGGGCGATCCGCTCCGCGGACCGTCGGGATGCGCTCGTAGGTGCCGGTCGCGGCGATGACGGCGTCCGCCCGGATCGACCACAGCGTCGAATCGTCGATCGCCGTCACGACCCCGTCGTACCAGCCGATGGCTGCCGCGCCCTCGAGGAACCGGATATCGGGATGGCGCGGACGGGCCCGCCCCGGTACCGGCTCGAGCAGCATCACGCGTGCACCGCGTCCCGCCGCGTCCTCGGCTGCGGCCAGGCCGGACCGGCCCGCGCCCACCACGAGCACGCCGACCTCGACGTCCCGTGCCACGCGCGACCTCGCCTTCGACGGTCGCGTCACGGGCAGACGCCCGCGGCCGCCGAACCCGCGGATGACGTCGAGGTATCGCTTTCGGAGCCGTCGCGGACGCAGGAATCGATGGTGGTAGAAGGTGGGCGGGACGAGCCGTGACCCGACGTCCAGCAGCCCGAGGAGGTCGCGATCCGCGGATGGCCACGCGTGCTCACTCCGCACGACGAGGCCGTCACGGACGGGGACCTGGCACGAGCGGACGCTCGGCCGGCCGTCCACCTCGCACTCGCACCAGCCGCACTGGCCGGTGTCGCACATCAGGCCGCGCGGTCGATGGAAGCGGAAGCTTCGCGACAGGATGGGTCGGCCTGCCGCGAGAAGCGCTACGGCGAGCGGCTCGCCCTCGACCGCGTCGATCGATCGACCATCGACGTTGACGCGGACCCGGCGCCGCGGGGGGAGAGGCGCCGGGTCCGCACGGGGCGATAGGCGACGGGGCCGCACGTCAGCGGATGTGGAAGGTCGGGGAGCTGTCGATGCAGACGCGCTTCGATTCGAGGTATTCGTCGAGGCCTTCCATGCCCAGCTCACGGCCGATGCCGCTGCCCTTCACCCCGCCGAAGGGGCTTTCGGCGAGCCGGACGTAGTGCGTGTTGACCCACACGTCGCCGACACGTAGGCGCCGCGCGAGCCGGATCGCTCGATCGAGGTCGCTCGTCCAGACCGCACTGCCAAGCCCGAGCGGGTTGTCGTTGGCGATCGCGAGGGCCTCGTCCTCGTCGTCGAACGTCAGGACCGACAGGACCGGGCCGAAGATCTCCTCACGGGCGATCGACATCTGCGGGCTGACGTCGTCGAAGATCGTCGGAGCCATGTAGAAGCCGTCGGCCCATTCGCCGCCAAGACGCTCGCCGCCGAGCACCAGGCGTGCCTGCTCGCGCCGGCCGCGCTCGACGTAGCCGAGGACGCGGTCAAGCTGCCGGGCCGACACCATCGGCCCGAGCTGCGTCGACTCATCGAGTGGCGAACCGACCTTCAGCGCGCGCGCCCGCTCCATCAACCCCTCGATGAAGGTGTCGTGGATCGAGCGATGCAGGAGGAGTCGCGACCCCGCTGTGCACGACTGGCCGGCATACAGGAAGATCCCGACCGTGACGGCGTCGAGCGCCTTATCGAGGTTGGCGTCGGGAAAGACGATGACCGGCGCCTTCCCGCCGCCTTCGATCGCGATGCGCTTGAAGTTGCGCGAGCCGAGCTCCATCAGCCGACGGCCGACCTCGCTGCTCCCGGTGAACGAGATCTTGTCGACGCGCGGATCGGCCGCGAGCGCCTCGCCGATGACCTCGCCCTGCCCGACGACGCCGTTCGCGACACCGGCCGGCAACGCCTCGATCCGGTCAAGGAGCTCGAAGATCGCCATCGACGATGCGGGTGCATCACTGGCAGGTTTGAGGACGAAGGTGCAGCCGGTCGCGATGGCCGCCCCGATCTTGCGCAATGGCAGGTCGACCGGATCGTTCCACGGCGTGATCAGCCCGCAGACGCCGACGGGCTCCTTCAGGACGAGGTTGAGGAGGTGTCCTGGCGCGCTGCTCGTCACCTCACCGTGGATCAGCCGCGCCGCACCGGCATAGAAGAGGATCCGATCGATCGCCGGCTCGAGCTCGCGCTCGCGGACATAGCGGATCGGCTTGCCCATCTCGCGCGCGACGAGCTCCGCCAGGCGGCTCGATTCCTCGCGCAGCAGCCGGGCGAGCTCATACAGGATGGCCGAGCGCGCTTTGCCGGCGGTCGTCGGCCAGTCGGTCGTGTCGAACGTGCGGCGCGCCGCATCGACCGCGGCGGAGAGATCGTCCGTGGTCGAGACGCGTGCCGTCGCGACGAGTTCGCCGGTCGCAGGATCACGGCTCTCGAAGGACGTTCCGCTCGGGTCGCGCCAGCCACCATCGATGTAATTGCGCACCTCGATGGTGCGCGTGCCCGTGTCGATCATCGACTCCTCCGGATGGCGTCGATCACGACATCGACCGCCTCGTTCGCCTGCCCTTCATCGATCGTGAGTGGCGGGCTGATCTTGATCACCTGCTCGTACCGGCCCGCGGCGGCGACGACCACCCCGTCATCGAACGCCCGTGCTCGGACCGCGGCGGCCAGTTCCCGGTCCGGCTCCTTCGTCGCACCGTCGCGGACGAGCTCGATCCCCACGAAAAGCCCCTTCCCGCGGATCTCGCCGACAGCCGGATCATCGTCGAGGCCCGATCGCAGCCGCTCGAGGACACGACCGCCGAGATCGGCCGACCGCTCCCAGAGCCGGTCGCGGCACATCACGCCGATCGCGGCCCGGCCGGCCGCGAGGTTGACCGCGTTGCCGAGGAAGGTCGAGGTATGGGTGCCGGGCGCCCAGTGGCTCATGTGCGAGGCGCGCCCCACGACCGCCGACAAGGCGAGCCCGCCGCCGATGCCCTTGCCGACCGTCATGAGGTCCGGGACGACCGCTGCGTGCTCCGATGCCCACATCCGGCCGGAACGCCCGAAGCCGGACTGGATCTCGTCGAAGATCAGCGTGATGCCGTGCGCGTCCGAGAGCTCGCGAAGGCCGGCGAGGAACCCGTCCGGCGGGATGACGATGCCGCCGTTGCCCTGGATCGGCTCGACGATGATCGCCGCGAGCGGCCCGATGCCCGATCCGGGATCCTCCAGCGCCAGGCGGACGAGATCGAGTGCAGCCGCGCCGGCACCGGCCGGCCCGCCGAGCGCCTCGGGCCACCGGTAGGGATCCGGGTACGGCAGGAAGTGTGCGTCGACGTCGATGCCGACCTTGGAGCGCAACGCGGACTTGCCGTTCAACCCGACGACCCCGCCGGCGCGTCCGAGATAGCCGCCTGAGAACGCGAGCACCTCGCGTCGTCCGGTCAGGCTACGCGCCAGGCGGACCGCGATGTCGTTCGCATCCGCGCCGCTGATACCCAGCAGGACGCGATCGAGCTCGCCCGGCACGATGGCAAGCAGGTCCTCCTCGAAGCCGACCCGCTGCTCGCTCACCGCCGCAGTCGAGACATGACTCGCGACGCCGATCTGCGCGGCCACGGCGGCGACGACATCGGGATGGCTATGACCGATGGTCGCGGCGGCGAAGCTGCCCGCGAGATCCGTGTATCGGTTGCCGTCCGGGTCGACGAGCGTGGCGCCGGATGCGTGGTCGACGACCAGCGGCTCTCCCGCACCGGTCCTCGGGCCGGCCCCTTCGACCCGGCGCATGCGCTCGATGATCGCGCGCGCCCTCGGGCCCGGGTAGGCCGCCCGCTCGTCAGCCATCGAGACCGCCGGCATAGAGGTGCCGCCCGCCGACGACGACGTCGCGCCCATCGAACGCGACCGTCGGCGACATGACCAGGCCGTCGAGGTGGACGTCGCATTCGACCGTCCCGCCGTACTCGTT
>DATNFQ010000235.1:0-4802 GCA_035606295.1 Patescibacteria group bacterium | reverse complement strand
CTCGCGCCGACCGAACCGCCGTTCGTGAACAGCGCTGGCAAGACCGTCACGGTGCGCGGAAACGCCTTCTACAAGCTGACGATCCAGGGCTTGCACCGGGCAACGCAGGTGAACGACAACATCGGACGCCATACCGTCGGTCCGTACCGAGACACCGTCGCGTCGCCGATCGCCGCGATGCGCAGAGTCCGTGCGCCGCGGCTTTCGTCGCCACTGGACGATCCAGGCCCCGGTTCGACCGAGATCTGGATCATCGGGCTCGAGCGACCAGAGTGTCTCAACGTGACGACGCGGGGCGGCTTCGGGTACAGCGGTGAACCTGGCGACGATGCCGTCCTCGTGAGTTGGGACCTGCCCTAGGCGACGGGACGGCTGGGGTGGCACATACGACGAGACCCGGCGGCAAGCCGGGTCTCGTGCGTGGATGTCAGGAAACCGAGCCGGCCCCGCCGGCCCGGGACTACTCGGCTCCGCTGCCGACCGTCTCCTTGGCGAGATGGCGCTGCATCGCGGCCTTGCGTGACAAGTTGACCCGGCCCTGGCGGTCGATCTCCGTCACGACGACCATCACCTCGTCGCCGACGGACACGACGTCCTCGACGGTGGGCACGTGGTAGTCGGCGAGCTCGCCGATGCGGACGAGGCCCTCCTTGCCCGGCAGGATCTCGACGAAGGCGCCAAAGCCCATGATCCGGGTGACCTTGCCGAGGTACAGGGCACCGATCTCGACCTCGCGCGTCAGGCTCTCGATCCACTGGATCGCCTTGCGCGAGTTCTCGCCGGACACCGCCGCGATCTCGACGGTCCCGTCGTCCTCGACGTTGATCTCGGTCTGTGTCTCCTCCTGGATCTTGCGGATCATGGAGCCGCCCTTGCCGATGATCTCGCGGATCTTCTCGGGGTTGATCTTGATCGTGATGATGCGCGGCGCGAAGTCGCTCATCTCCACGCGTGCCTCAGGCAACACTTCGGTCATCTTGTCGAGGATGAACAGCCGTGCGTCGAGGGCCTGCTTGAGGCCATCACGGATGATCGACTCGTTGATGCCCTGGACCTTGATGTCCATCTGCAGGGCGGTGATGCCGTCCCGCGTGCCGGTGACCTTGAAGTCCATGTCACCGAAGGCATCCTCCTTGCCGAGGATGTCGGTGAGGACCGAGTACCGGCCATCCGGCTCCGACATGAGGCCCATCGCCGCGCCGGCGACTGCGGCCTTGATCGGCACACCGGCGTCCATGAGCGCAAGCGTCGAGCCACAGGTCGATGCCATCGACGTGGAGCCGTTCGACGTCACGCACTCGCTGACGAGGCGGATGACGTACGGGAACTCCTCCTGATCGGGAAGCACGGGCACGAGCGCCCGCTCCGCCAGGTTGCCGTGGCCGATCTCACGTCGCCCGGGACCACGCATCGGCTTGTTCTCACCGGTGCTGTAGGGCGGCATGTTGTAGTGGTGGAGATAGCGCTTCTCGGTGATCGGGCTGATCGTGTCGATGCGCTGGACGTCCGAGGACGAGCCGAGCGTCGCGATCGTCAGCGCCTGTGTGTCACCACGGGTGAACAGCCCGGATCCATGAGCGCGCGGGATCAGCCCGACGTCGACCGAGATCGGCCGGATATCGGTGACGCCCCGGCCGTCCATCCGGATGCCCTCGTCGAGGACGAGCTTACGGACCGTCTTCTTGTGGATGAGCCCGAACAGGCCCTTGCTGACACGGGCGTTCCGGCGCGCGGTCTCGAGCAGACCCTTGGCGTCGCCGCCCGAGCGGTTCGCTCGGATGGAGTCGCCGATCTGTGACTTGAGGGTCTCGATCCGGCTCGGCAGGTCGTTCGCGAACCACAGCAACAGCGCAGCGGTCGCCTCGGCGTCCGGCAGCGCCCGGTGGTTCTGGCTGAGGTCGATCCCGAAGAAGGCCGACAGGCCATCGAGCTTGTACTGGCCGATCTCGGGATAGCCGTCGCGAGCCAGGACGAGTGTGTCGATGTAGCGACCGGGCTCGAGCTTGGCCGACGGCAGGGCGGCCTCGAGGAAGCCGAGGTCGAAGCCGACGTTGTGCCCGACGACGATCGCGTCGCCGATGTGATCGAGCGTCTGCTGGACGGCTTCCGCCGGCGACGGGGCGCCCGCCACGTCAGCGTCTGTCAGGCCGTGCATCTGGTTGCCGACGATCGGGCGGCCCGGGTTCACGAGCGTCGACCAGCGATCGCTGATCGCACCGTCGCGGACCTTGACGACCGCGACCTCGAGGAGGTCGCCCATGGCGGCATCCGTGCCCGTCGTCTCGACGTCGATGACGGCGAACTCGCGCCCATCCTTGGCGGCCGCGACGAAGTCAAGGACCGATCCGGCCGATGGCTCGATATACGGGATGCGCTTCGCCTTGCCGACGGCCTTCTGGAGCTCCTCCTGAAGGTCGATAAGCGGCTGGATCGCCCGATGGCCGAACAGGATCGCCTCCGCCATGACGTCCTCAGGCAGGAGCTTCGCTCCAGCCTCGACCATCATGATCGCGTCGCGCGTGCCGGAGACGATGAGGTCGAGCTCCGAGCGCTCGAGGTCGCTGTAGGTCGGGTTGATGACGAACTCGCCGTCGATCCGGCCGACACGGACCGCGCCGATCGGTCCGAGGAACGGGATCTCGCTGATCGTCAGCGCCGCCGACGCGGCGACGGTCCCGATGACGTCCGGGTCGTTCTCCTGATCCGTCGAGAGGACCGTGATGACCAGCTGGACGTCGTCCTTGTAGCCGTCGGGGAACAGCGGGCGGATCGGGCGGTCGGTCAGACGCGCCGCCAGGATCGCCGCCTCGGACGGCCTCGCTTCGCGCTTGATGAACCCGCCCGGGATCTTGCCCGCGGCGTACATCCGCTCCTCGAAGTCGACCGTGAGCGGGAAGAAGTCGAGCCCAGGACGCGGATCCGACCGGTTCGCGGTCCCGAGCACCATGGTGTCACCGAAACGGACGGTGACGGAGCCGCCCGCGAGTCGGGCGAGCTTGCCGGTTTCGATGGTCAGCGTGCGACCACCGAACTGCGTCTCGAAGATCTGAGACAAGAGTGACCTTCCTCCTTGCCGTGGAGGAGGCGACGACCCGTGGGCGGGTCAGCCTGCTGCGCTGCTGGTGCCGGGTGTGCAAGGGCGACCTGACGGGAGCCCAGGATCGTCGGGGGCGGAGCCCGCGACGTGATGCGGCGCTAGCGGCGGAGTCCGAGCCGTCCGATGACGGTCCGGTAGCGCGCGCTGTCCTTCTTCATGAGATACGCGAGAAGGCGGCGGCGCTGGCCGACGAGCTTGAGGAGGCCGCGGCGCGAATGGTTGTCCTTCGGGAAACGACGGAGATGCTCCGTAAGGTCCGTGATCCGCTCCGTCAAGAGCGCGACCTGGACCTCCGGCGAACCGGTATCGCCTTCCTTTGTGGCGTACCCGGTGATGATCTCCTGCTTCTGTTCCCGCGCGAGCGGCACTCGGTCCTCCGACACGAACTTTGTTCTATTCCTACCTGTATGACCGGCGGATGTTAGCAGAGCGGCCCTGAACGCGCCATCGTGGGGCGAGTGGCCGGTATGCTCCCCGGGATGCCGCGACTCACCAAGATCTACACGAAGACCGGCGACGAGGGCCTGACCGGGCTCGGTGGTGGACGGCGTGTCCCGAAGGATTCTGCGCGGGTCCGAGCGTACGGGACGGTCGACGAATTGAATTCGGCGATCGGCGTCGCGCTCGCGCTCGGCCTGTCCGGACGACTGACGTCGGAGCTCGCGACGATCCAGAACGAGCTCTTCGACCTGGGTTCGGACCTGTGCTGGCCCAGCGACGACGAGCGGCGCGAGCGGATCCCGACCGTCCAGCCGAAGCATGTCACGAAGCTCGAGCAGCTGATCGACGAGCTGAACGGGATCGTCGGCCCACTGCAGAACTTCCTGCTGCCCGGCGGCTCGCCGGGTGCCGCCCAGCTGCACGTCGCCCGAACGATCTGCCGCCGGGCCGAACGGGAGACGATCACCCTGTCGCGCGAGGAGACGATCGGGGAACTGGTCCTCCCCTACCTCAACCGACTTTCGGACGCGCTGTTCGTGATGGCGCGCTACGAGAACCACGAGCGGGGCGTCGCGGAGCCGCTCTGGCAACCAGGTCTCTAGGCGCTCGGCTTAGGACGCGACTCGGTCTGGCCAGCAGAACTCGGCGTCGACGAGCGCATCCCCGGGTCGAGCCGTGTCCGGCTCGAAGGGCACCCGGAACGTGAAGGCGGCGGGCGTCGGGCCGTCGCGGCGCGATCGCTCAAGGCGCTCGAGGGCCTCCTCGATCGACGGGATGTGACCCGCGGGCACCCACCACAGGACCAGGTGCGCCTCGCTGAGCCGTTCGAACCAGGAGCGTCGGTCGCGCAGGACCTGCACGTGCGCACTCGTGTATGTGAACGCCCGCAACGCCTCGATCGAGCGCCAGACGCTCAGGTTGATCAGGAACAGGTCGTCGTCCGTCGGCCGGATGTCGGTCGCGTTCCCAGCCTCGGTCTGCAGTCGCCAGACGAGCCCTGGATCGGCGTCCGCGAGCGCGTTGATGGGATCGAGCTGCGCCCGGAACCCTTCGATCAAGGGCGAATCGAGGGGGGCAAGCATCCGTCCCACGTTCAGTTGCGCGAGATGCCACACGCGCTCGCTCACGAGAGGAACTCCAATCGGACGACACCGTCGGGGGCACCCTCTGCAAGCGTGATGTCCCCGTCCTCGACGGTGGCGATGGCCGGCCGACCGTCGACACGCACGGTGTACAAGCCGCTCGGGGGCATCGCCATCGGCCA
>DATNFQ010000234.1:0-17820 GCA_035606295.1 Patescibacteria group bacterium | reverse complement strand
GGGTGCCGTGCCAGCCGACGATGTGACGATCGTTGCGGTGGGGCGGCACTAGGCGGGGAGGGGCGGCGACCCCGGGCATGCCCCGCCGGTGCGCGCTTTTGCCAACGGCTCGTCCCACCGGGCGATCGCCGACACATTCCCCGTCATCGGCCGTCAAGACGCCACGTTGACGGTACTGCGCGCCGGGACGTGCACGGAACGTGCGCGGAACATGTCGAGAACGCGTCGTCGGCCGTCAGTGCGAGCCGATGACGGCGATCCCTGACAGATGCTCACCGGACGCGCACTCGTCAAGGGATCCGTGACAGATGCTCGCACCGCCGAGCATCTGGCGAGCGGGTGGACGGCGTTCGTGCACAAAGCCTCGCCACCCATCGCCAAGCGGGTTGTCCAACGTTCGCCTGGTGGTCATCTGACAGGAATGCGTGCGGCAACGAGAAATGGATGGTCCCCGGAACGCGAAGCGGGGCCCGGAACGCAAAGCGGCCGCCGCGATCCGGAAGGATGCGGCGGCCGCCGAAAGCACCTGGGGCGTCGGCCAGGACCCCGAACGGCCCGGCCGCCGAGTGAACTCGGGCGAACCCCGATCAGACCTCGGTGACCCGATCCCGGTCGAAGACCCGCACGAGGGCGAGGATCAGCATCTCGACCAGGGTCCACCCGACCAGCGCGACGATGGCCGCGATGTCGAGCATCGAGCCCTGATCAGCCGTCACGCGATCGAGCTGGAACATGCCACGGAACGGCTCCACGAAGGGATCGGTCACGTTGAGGATCAATTGGACGACGTCATTGCCTGGGTTCGCGACCAGCAGCAGCAGGATGACGCGCAGGATCAATGCGACCTGCAGCACCCCGAACAGGAACTTGACGAACCGCGAGACGACCGCGGCGCCGCCCGGCCCCGCGGTGCGCGCGCGCTCGGTCGTCCGCACGGTGCTCCCGCGGGCCTCGGCTACGTAAGGATCATTCGACGCGGTCTGTTGGACCGTCGTGCGCTCGAAATCGGTCATCGGTGGGCCTCCTGCATTCGGGCCGCAGGATGCCGCCTTCTCGCACAGGGGCACATATCCCACGAGGGACAGAGCGCTTGCAGCGACCTTTCAGTCGCGCTCGCTCAGATGGCGCGTGCTCGCCGCTCGGTGCTCGCCGGCACCGAGCACCGTGGTGGTACGAGCCTAACGCGCGCTATCGCGTCCGCGGGAAGCCCAGGTCGACCTTGCTCGTCCCCGGATCCGGCCAGCGCGACGTGACGATCTTGCCGCGTGTATAGAACTGGATCCCCTCGGGCCCGTACATGTGCAGGTCGCCGAACAGGCTCGCCTTCCAGCCGCCGAAGCTGTAGTACGCGACAGGCACAGGGATCGGGACATTGATCCCGACCATGCCCGCGTTCACCTCGAACTGGAACTGGCGTGCCGCGCCGCCGTCGCGCGTGAAGATCGCCGTCCCGTTGCCGTACGGGTTCTCGTTGATCAGCTTGACCGCGTCTTCGTACGTCTTGACCCGGACGACGGTCAGCACCGGGCCGAAGATCTCGTCGCGGTACGCGTCCATCGACGTTGTGACGTTGTCGATCAACGAGACACCGAGGAAGAAGCCCTCGCTGTCGCCGTAGAGCGGATGCTCGCGCCCGTCGGCGACGATCGTGGCGCCCTGCGCCTTCGACGAGTCGAGGTAGCCGGCGACCTTGTCGCGATGCTGGCGGGTCACGAGCGGGCCCATCTCCGCCGCGGGATCCGAGCCCGGACCGACCTTCACGTTCGGCAACCGCTTCGTGATCGCATCGACCAACGGGTCGGCGACGTCACCGACGGCCACGACGGTCGCGACCGCCATGCACCGCTCTCCGGCGGAGCCGTAGCCCGCTGATACGGCCGCATCGGCCGCCATGTCGATGTCGGCGTCGGGCAGCACCACCATGTGGTTCTTGGCGCCGCCGAGCGCCTGGACCCGCTTGCCGTTCTTCGTGCCGGTCTCGTAGATGTAGCGCGCGATCGGCGTGGAGCCAACGAAGCTGACCGCGGCGATGTCCGGGTGCTCGAGGATCCGGTCGACCGCGACCTTGTCGCCGTGGACGACATTGAACACGCCGTCGGGCACGCCTGCTTCCTTGAGCAGCTCCGCGATGAAGATCGAGGCCGATGGATCCTTCTCCGACGGCTTGAGGATGAACGTGTTCCCGCAGGCGATCGCCGTCGCGAACATCCACATCGGAACCATCGCTGGGAAGTTGAAGGGCGTGATGCCGGCGACGACCCCGAGCGGTTGGCGGATCTGGTACACGTCGATGCCCGTACTCGCCTGCTCGGTGAACCCGCCCTTGAGCAGATTCGGCAGCCCGCACGCGAATTCCAGGTTCTCGATCCCACGCGCGATCTCGCCGAGGGCGTCGGACGGCACTTTGCCGTGCTCGGCCGTCAGCAGCGCAGCGAGCGCGTGCCGCCGCTCGTCGACGAGGTTCCGGATCCGGAAGAGGATGTCGGTGCGCTTGCTGAGCGACGTCGACCGCCAGCCCGGGAACGCCGCGCGTGCCGCTGCGACCGCTGCGTCGATCTCCTCGATCGAGGCGAAGTCGACGTGCTTGTGGACGTGCCCGGCGGCCGGGTCGTAGACGTCGCCGTGGCGACCGGACGTGCCCTGGACCAGACGGCCACCGATCCAATGGTTGATGCGGCTCGGCTCGGAGCGCGTGGAGAGATCGGGTTCGGCGACCTGTGTCATGGGAGGGTCCTCGTCTCGGGCATCGACCCGACCACGATACGTCAGAACGGTGGACGGGTCTCGGGGTCGGGCCAGGCCGGTGCCGCGCTCTCATCATGGGCGCCCCGGCGCCGAGGCAGCCAGACACCGATGAGCAGCGCACCTACGATCGCGCCGACCGCGATGGCCAGGGCGAGGACGCCGCCGACCGGCAATGGACCGGCGACCGCCGGGTCCCGCCAGACCGTCGTCACGGCTGCACGGGTGACGCACCACGCCGCCACCCCGATAAGCAGCCGTGTCCCGTCCTTCGCACTGAACGCGCCAAGCGAGCCGGCAACGAGCACGACCAGGGCGGCGAGCGCCGCGCCGATGGCCTCGTAGACCTGCGCGGGATGCGACGGAACGGCAGGTGCGAGTGAGATCCACGGCCCCGGTCCGAGGAACGCGGTCGCCCAAGCGCCATCGAAGAAGCTGCCCTGACCACTCCCGCCGAGGACCATCGACAGCTTCCCCCCGGCGATCGCCACGAGCAGCGGGATCGTCGCGATGTGCGCCCAGCGGCCGACCGATGACCCCAGCAGGGTCGCCACGACCGCGGCACTGGCGATACCGCCGACGACCCCAAGCCCCAACTCCAGACCCCCGACGGCGGGGTCGATCAGCGACGTCGGGCCGACGGCGAACGCCTCGGGAACGAGGAGCGCATAGCCGACCCGACCGGCGACGATCGCTCCGGGGGCGGCACCGATCGCGATGTAGACGAGGTCGTCGGCACGGAGCCGCGCGCGGCGGGCCAGGGTGCCCATCGTCGAGAGGCAGACGAACACGACGAGGGCAAGCGCCAGCGTCTGCCAGCGGACGGTGAGGCTCGACCCGATGTGCACGAGGGGGTCGAAGTCGAACGCGATGACGGCGATCGGCACGGTCGCCGCAGTGTACAAGCGTGCGAAGTGTCGGCTGGCCGACAGTTCGCGTGTCACCTACCCGGTGCTCGGACGGTGCCGGGGGCGACACCATCAACGTCATCGCGCCGACGTGCGCGGGGGCGCCGCGGGGCGATCAGGGGGGAAGATCGAGGGGTCTGGGGGCCTCCCGATGGAGTCCCGGCGTCCGGCCCCCGGGGGGACGGGCCGGACGTCGTGACCGTGCTGAGGGGATGCCGTGTCACCACGTCCGCGGACAGGGACCGGCTTGGACATCACGCTGCTTGGCCGCGTCACGATCCGAACGGCCGACGGCGTGGAGATCCGGCTCGTCGGCCGGCATGTCCAGGCACTCTTCACCTTGCTTGCCCTCAACCGGCGACCACGCACGCGCGAGGCGATCGCCACGGACCTGTGGCCCGAGTCGCTCGTCGCGGCGACCGGCCCGCTCAGACAGGCGTTGTATCAGCTGCGCACATCCCTCGTGGCGGCCGGGCTGCCCGTCGATGCGATCCTCGAGAGTGACGCCGAGACCGTCGGGCTTCGGCCGGAGGCCATCAGGAGCCTCGACATCGCGATGTTCGAGGCGTGCACGGATGACCTGCTAACGCACGCCGAGGAGGCCGTCGCCCTCTATGCGGGCGATCTCGCCGAGGGGCTCGGGCATGACTGCTTCGCCGCAGAACGCGAGCGGCTCGCCGACTGGTACGAGGACGCGCTCGCGATCGTCGCTCGCCGGCGACTCGCCGATGGCGACGAGGATCGTGCGCGGAGCGCCGCGGAGCGCCTGATCGCGCGAGACCCGCTGCGCGAAGAGGCACACGAGGTGCTCATCGCGGTCCACGGGGTGACCGGGACGCGATCCCAGGTCGTCCGCCAGTACCGACGTCTCTGTGAGGTCCTCGATCGCGAGCTCGACGAGGTGCCCCTACCCGAGACCGATGCCACCTATCGTTCGGCGCTCGCGCTCACCATCGCTCGGTCGCGCGAACGCGCCGCCGCCATCGAGCCGCCCGGCGGGAAGAACCTGGTCGTCGTGAGCTGAGCCTGCGCCACCGCCGGCGCAGCTGCCCACCGAGGCGTCGCGAAACCTTATCGAGCGAGCACCTCGACCAGCTCACGGACCGCGTCTGCCGACCGCTGGAAGGCCGCGCGTTCGTCATCGGTCAGCTCGATCTCGAAGACACGCTCCATACCGCTTCGCCCGAGGACGACCGGCACACCGACGAACAGCCCGTCAACGCCGAACTCGCCCTGGAGCCGCACCGCGCATGGCAGGACGCGCTTTCGGTCGAGCAGGATCGCCTCGACCATCTCGAACGCCCCGGCGGCCGGCGCATAGAACGCCGAACCTGTCTTGAGCAGGCCGACGATCTCGGCGCCCCCGTTCGCCGTCCGCTCCTCGAGCGCACGCACACGGTCGGCCGGAAGGAGCTCCGTGATCGGCACGCCCGCGACGGTCGAGTAGCGCGACAGCGGAACCATCGTGTCGCCGTGGCCGCCCAGCACGAACGCATGGGTGTCCTCGACGCTGACGCCGAGCTCCCGGGCGATGAACGTCCGGAATCGCGCGCTGTCCAACACGCCGGCCATGCCGATGACCCGCTCCCGCGGGAAGCCGGACGCATCCATCGCGACGTGGCACATCGCGTCGAGCGGATTGGTGACGACGACGATGATCGCATCGGGCGAGACGGCGGCGGCCGACTCGACGACGGACCGGACGATGCCGGCATTCTTCGTCAGCAGGTCGTCCCGGCTCATACCGGGCTGCCGCGCCAGACCGGAGGTCACGACGATCACGTCGGATCCGGCGGTGTCGGCGTAATCGTTGGTGCCGACGACGTTCGCGTCGTGGGCGACGACCGGTGCCGCCTCGGCGAGATCGAGGCCCTTGCCCTGCGGCAGACCTTCGACGATGTCGATGAGCACGACGTCGGCCAGACCGGCCTCGGCGATACGTTGAGCGGTGGTCGCGCCGACGTTGCCGGCGCCGATGACGGTGACCTTGTCGCGGGCCATGAGTCCTCCTGTGCGTTCTCCTGATTCTAGGCGGCGACGCGCAGACGTTCGTGGGCGGTCCGGATGGACGGACGACGATGGTGGGGGCGCGGGTCCGAGCCGACGATGGGGACCACCACGAAACCACCGGAGGCAACCATGACCCAGCTTGCAGCCCTCATCGGCATCCTCCTCATCCTCCTCGCGATCCCGTTCGGGCTCATGCTCGCGCCGCTGGCACTCGGGGTCGTGATCGTCTGGCTCGTGCTGCGCCACGTGGGCGGCGCGGTCGAGCGACCCATCGGAGCATCGGCATGACCGTCGAGATCATCGGGGTCGCCCTCGTGGCGATCGTTCCCGCTCTCCTCTTCATCGGCTGGCTCGCCATGATGGTGACGGTCGTCGCGGCGCTCGGCGCCTCGTCGGACCGCGACATCGACGAGATCACCCTCCTGCGATCGTCGTCCAGCGCAGCCTGACCTCGCCCGGGCGCGGCGGAACGTCGCTCAGCGGGCGAGTCCGGCTCGCACCGCCGCCGCGGCCGCTTCGGTGCGGTTCGACACGCCGAGCTTGCCGATGATGTTGGACACATGGACGCTCGCCGTGCTCTCGCTGATGAACAGCGACTCGGCGATCGCCCGGTTCGTCTGACCGGCGGCGAGGAGCGTCAGCACCTCCCGTTCTCGGTGCGTCAGTCCGTACGGATCGGTCACCTGATGATCGGCCGGGCCGGCACCTTCCGCGTCATCGACGGAGGGACTTGCGTCGGGCCCTCGTGACGCGCCATCCACAGGCAAGGACAAGCGCGCGATCCGCGCGAGGCTCTCGATCGCCTCGGTCAAGGGGACGGCGCCGATCTCGACCGCGAGTCGCCAGGCCTCGCCGAGGACCGCCGTGACCTCGGTGCGTGGCTGCCGCAGCGCCAGCATCGCTTCGGCCATCCGATATCCGCACCAGGCGAGCTCATAGGGCCGGCGCGGTGATCTGAACGTCTCCGCGGCGATGGACCAGGCCGAGGGATCCGGGCTGTCGACCAGGCGTGTCGCCTCAGCCTCGGCGAACCGCAGGTTGCCGCGGGCCTCGGCGAAGATCGATCTGGTGCCGTCATCTCGTGCGGCCAGGAGGTCGCGGAGCCGCTCGAGGCGGGCGTGACCGATCGAACGAGCCGTCGTTTCTGCATCGGTAGCGCGCCGTGCGCGAGCTGTGCTCGCGATCTCCGCCTCGACGGCGACCCCGAGTCTGAGCACCCTCGATCTGAAGCGCACGTCGTCCGAATCGGCGAGCCACGCGAGCCCCTCGTCGACGGCGGATCGCGCGTCGTCGAGGCGACCCTCCAGCAACGCAAGCTCGATCAGCCCGCCGGCGAGGTTGCCGGCGAAGGCAGCATCGGAGAGCAGACCACTCCCTACCTGCCGCGCGGTCGACAACCTGGCGGCGTCGTCGAACCGGCCGACGCGAGCGTCGATGACGCCCTCGAAAGCCGCGTTCCATAGGGCCCCGCTGCCTTCGTCCCATTCGAATGTCGCGAGGATCGCTTTCGCCTCGTGCAAGCGTCCGAGCGGCAGCAGCGCCTCCACGGCCATCGTGCTGAATCCCGGCGTTCGTGACCCACGGGCCCACGCCGAGCCTTCGAACCCGATCTCGACGGCCTCCTCGAGCGCGTCGCAGTCGTACAGGGTGCTCGCCAGACCCAGGTACGTCATGCCGATCGCGATGGGGTCACCATGCACCTTTGCCTTCGCGAGTGCCTCACGCAGGACCGCGAGGCCGCGATCGCAATCGCCTTCCAGAGCGAGCGCCGCACCCAGCGCTCCCATCCCCTCGATCTCACGACGTTCCGTGCCACTTGCGACGCTCATCGCGATCGTCCGCTCAGCGATGTGGACGGCGTCGCTATAGCGGCCACCGTAGAGGGTGAAGGTCGCCAGGGTCGCGAGGCAACCGGCCGCCTCGACCGAAGGGGGCTGATCCGCGAGCCGCACCGTGGCGCGTTCCATGATCGCGATCCCCTCGGCCAGGTCGCCGGTCAGATAGACCGCCCAGGCCAGCCGCTCCTCCAGACGGGCGGCTCGGAGCGGCTCGCGATCCGGGTCGACAGCCGCCACAGCGGCGCGTGCAACCTCCCGTCCGCGCATCGCATCCGTCGCGGTCAGCAATGTGCCCGACGTCTCGTACAGCAGCTCGACGTGGTCGACATCTTCCGGTCGCGCTGCGGCTGGGACCATGTCCCACAGCGCCAGCGCCCGTTCGTAGGACTGCGCCGCCTCGTAGTAGCCCGAGGCGGCCGAGCTGGCGCGCGCCGAGGCGATCGACGCCCGAAGCGCGAGCGA
Organism: Patescibacteria group bacterium; assembly: GCA_035606295.1. GTDB lineage: Bacteria > Chloroflexota > Limnocylindria > Limnocylindrales > CSP1-4 > SPCO01. The sequence goes on along the minus strand of DATNFQ010000234.1, from coordinate 9,860 downwards.
TGTGTCGCCAGCTTCGGTCGCGTGGATCGCCAGCGATGTGAGGTGACTGGCGCCCGCGGCTCCCGCCGGAGTCGGCACGGCCGCGAGGGCGCGGGCATACGCCTCGTGGATCCGGCGCCGCTCCGACGCCAGGAGCTCGTCCTGCACCGCCTCGCCGAGCAGCGCGTGGCGGAAGGCGTAGCTCCCGCCGTCGGCACCTGCCGGGACGAGGAGGTGGGCCGCGACCGCTTCCTCGAGTGCGACCGTCAGTCGCTGGTCATCCATCGCTACGACGTCATGGAGCAAGCCATGGTCGACCGGTCCGCCGGCGATCGCAGCGGCGGCAAGGACCTGTCGTGACTCGTCGGACAGGGACCCCATGCGACCCAGGAGCACGTCGCGCAGCCGTGGTGGCAACACCGCAGCGTCGGCGCCCGCCGCCAGCAACTGCTCGGCGAAGAACGGGTTCCCCTCTGACCGTCGCGTGACCGTCTCGAGGAGTTGCGGGGAGACACCGTCACCACCCTCGATCGAAGCGACGAGGTCCGCTACCTCGTCGCTGTCGAACCGTGGCAACTGGACGTGCTCGACATGCGGCAGTCGCTCCATCTCTGCGAGCCATGGTCGCAACGGATGGCGTCGATGGAGCTCGTCCGAGCGGTAGGTCCCGATCACCAGGACCCGTTCCCCGCGAAGCCGCCTGGCGACGAACGTGAGGAGGTCACGGGTAGAGTGGTCGGCCCAATGCAGGTCCTCGGCGATCAGCACGACCGGCCGCTCCTCACCCAACCGCTCGAGGAAGACCAGGAACGCATCGAACAGTCGGGTCTGCGCCCATTCAGCGGGTGTGGCCGGAAGCTCGGGCCCGGCGTCACGAGTGACGAGCTCGGGGACGAGCCGACCGAGCTCGCGCGTGGCGTTATCGATGACCACCGCGACGCGCCCGTCATCCGCGGAGCGGAACCACCCGCGCAGGGCCTCGGCGATCGGCGCGAACGGCAGACCCTCTTCCGAGCCGATGCTCACGCAGCCCCCATGGAGCACCAGGTCGCCACGCTGACGCGCGCGATCGGCCACCTCGGCCACGATCCGGCTCTTGCCGATCCCGGCCTCGCCGCCCACGAGGGCGACCACGGGAGCTCCGGCCTCTGCGCGTTCCAGCGCGCTCTGCAGCGCCGCCATCTCAGCGACGCGACCGATCAGGACCGGGCTCGACAGCCGGACGGGCATCTCGGTATCGATCATAGGCATGCGCCGTCGGCGACACGATCTCCGACCGCACCGACATCGAAGCCGATCATGGACCCCAGGTCACGACGTCAGCGGCGCAGGTCTCGAATGCACTGACGACGCTGCCCGGCGCGCACATGGTCCGGAGCTGCACGCGGATCTCAGCACGGACGCGTCCGTCGCCGCGAGCGCCAGCCGCGTCGAGATCCGCGAGCGCTCGCTGGAAGTCGGCGCGCGCATCGGAAACGGCTGCGGCACCGACGCGATCGACGAGGGCCGCCTGGAACCGGCGCAGGTTCTGCCAATCGCCGCGCTCGCGGGCCACGGCGGCGTCACCGATCGCGACGGCCAGGTCCGGCCGGCGAAGGGCCGACGGGACGGCCTCGACGCCGTGGAGCGTGGGGTCATCCGCCGTGCTCGGCGCGGTCGCCCCGGCGTGGCACCCGGCAAGGGCCATGGTCAACGTGGCGAACAGGGCGATCGCGCGCCCATCGCGATGGATGCGGGATGCGGACATCGGTCGTGCCTCCTCGGTCATGCACTGCCTGTTGGCGTGCTTCGACCGTAGGCACCGCACCTGGCGCTGCCATCGCCAGACCGACCAGATCTAGTGGAGCCCCACCCTTAGATGTCGACCGTCGGCACCGCGTGCGCCCTTAGCCGTGGTCTGGCGATCAGCCTTCGCCGGGACCTGCCAGCTCCAGCCCGGTGGTCGCGAGATCGGTGACGACAGGGCCGGCCGCCTGGATGTCGTCGGTGACGCCGTCCTCGAACGCCTTGAAATTCGCGACGAACATCGTGGCGAGCCGGTGCGCCGCCTGGTCGTAGGCGTCGCGGTCCTTCCACGTCGAACGCGGATCGAGGAAGGACGGCGGCACGTCCGGGCACCGGAGCGGCACCTCGAAGCCGAAGGTCGGATCCGTCCTCGTGTGGACGTGCGCGAGGCGGCCATCGAGCGCCGCGCGGACCATCGATCGGGTGTGCGCGATGTTCATCCGCTCACCGACGCCATACGGTCCGCCGGTCCAGCCCGTGTTCACGAGCCACACGTCCGCGTCCTGATGCGCCAAGCGTTCCGTCAGCATCCGTGCGTACTCGCCGGGGTGGCGCGGCATGAACGGCGCCCCGAAACAGGCCGAGAACGTGGCCTTCGGCTCCTTGATGCCGACCTCGGTGCCCGCCAGCTTCGCGGTGTAGCCGCTGATGAAGTGATAGGCGGCCTGAGCATGGGTCAGCTTCGCGATCGGGGGAAGCACGCCGAACGCATCAGCCGTGAGCAGGATCACGGTCTTGGGCTGGACGGTCATGCCCGTCGCGTCCGCATTGCCGATGAAGTTGAGCGGGTACGCCGCACGCGTGTTTTCGGTGAACCGCTCGGAATCGAGGTCGAGCTCGCGCGTCACCGGATCGACGTCGACGTTCTCGAGGATCGTCCCGAAGCGCCGTGTGGTCTGGAAGATGTCCGGCTCGTACATCGGGGATAGGCGGATCGTCTTCGCGTAACAGCCGCCCTCGAAGTTGAACAGGCCGCGGTCACCCCAGCCATGCTCGTCGTCGCCGATGAGGCGCCGCTCGGGGTCGGCGGAGAGCGTGGTCTTGCCCGTCCCCGACAAGCCGAAGAACACCGCGCTGTCGCCTTCGGACCCGACGTTCACCGAGGAGTGCATCGGCAGGACGCCCTCGTCGGGCATGAGGTAGTTCATGACCGTGAAGGCCGACTTCTTGATCTCGCCCGCGTACTCGGTCCCGACGATGATGATCTCCATCCGCTGGAGGTGGAGCAGGATCGCCGTCTCGCTCCGCGTGCCCTCGGTCTCAGTGTCAGCGTGGAACGAGGGGACGTTGATGATGGTGAAGTTCGGCTCGAACCCGTGAAGGTCGGACTTGCGCGGTCGGCGGAACAGGTTGCGAGCGAAGATGCTCGCCCAGGCCGTCTCGGTGTATACGCGCAGCCGTCTGCGGTGATGCGGATCGGCGCCGATCAGCAGGTCCTGGCTGTAGAGGTCCTTCTCCGCGCAGTAGGCGACGAGCCGGCTCCGAAGCCGGTCGTAATGCTCCTCGCTGATCGGCCGGTTGACCTCGCCCCACCAGATCTTGCCGGTGCTGGTCGGCTCGTCGACGATGAACTTGTCCTTCGGCGACCGACCGGTGTGGTGACCGGTCCGCACGACCAGCGGCCCCTCGGCGGCGATCAGTCCCTCGCCGGCCCGGATCGAATCCTCGACCAGCTCCGCCGTGGGCAGATTCGCAAGCACGCGGCGACCGATCGGCGGCGTGGTTCGGGGGGTGATCGATGCCGGCGTGTGATCGTGCCGAGCGGGCGGGCGGGTGGTGGCCATATGACGCGGACTCCTTGACGCGGGCGATCGCTTCACGGATCGAACGGCCGCGCGTACCGCTTGCGATTCGTCAGGTGGTGACCTGGCGACGCTAGCGGGAGTCGGCTTCCACAGTCGCGCTCGAGGATGCTACCACGTTGCGGTTCGGTTGCGACACGGTTCCGACGGATCGGGTACGGCCGTACCATGGTCCGGCCACCGTCACCTGGCTGATCGCCGTTCCCGAGGACCTTCTTGATGACTGACACCCTCATCCCGGATCGCGAGCAGGCCGCGAGCGAGCTTGCCGACCTGCGCCTCCGGACCGACCTCTTCATCGACGGCGACTTCCGCCCGGCCCGCGACGGGCGCCGATTCGTCACGGAGAACCCGGCGACCGGTCAGTCGATCACGGAGGTGGCCGAAGGCGGTCCCGCCGACGTCGACGCCGCCGTCGCGGCGGCTCGCTCGGCCTTCGACCGTGGCGTCTGGTCGCGGATGGACCCTGGTGCGCGAAAGCGCGTCCTCCTCGCATGGGCCGACCTGATCGACGCGAACGCGCGCGAGCTCGGGCTCGTCGAGACGATCGACGCCGGCAAGCCGATCAGCGACACCGTCGGTCTGGACATGCCCGAGACCGCGGCTTGCATCCGCTGGCACGCCGAGGCGATCGACAAGCTGTACGGGCAGGTCGCCCCATCCCCGGATGGCATCGTGGCGACGATCACGCGCGAGCCGGTCGGCGTCATCGGCGCGGTCGTGCCGTGGAACTACCCGGCCCAGATGGCCGCGTGGAAGCTCGGCCCGGCGCTGGCGACCGGGAACAGCGTGGTGATCAAGCCGGCGTCGACGACGTCGCTCTCGCTCCTGCGGCTGGCCGAACTCGGTGCCGAGGCCGGGATCCCGGATGGGGTGCTCAATGTCGTGACCGGCCCTGGCGACTCCGTGGGATCCGCGATCGGCCGTCACCCCGATATCGACCTCCTCGCCTTCACCGGCTCGACCGAGGTCGGCCGACGATTCCTCGGGTGGTCGGCGGAGTCGAACCTCAAGCGCGTCCTTCTGGAGCTCGGCGGGAAGAGCCCGCAGATCGTGTTCGGCGACGTCACCGACATGGCGGATGTCGCGTCCAATGCGGCCGTCGCGATCTTCTGGAACATGGGCGAGAACTGCAGCGCCGGCTCAAGGCTGATCGTCCATCGTTCGAAGAAGGACGAGCTGCTCGAGGCGCTCCAGGCCGAGCTGGCGGCATGGCCGGTCGGCGACCCGCTCGATCCGGCCACGAAGATCGGTGCGCTGATCTCGCGCCAGCAGCTCGATCGAGTCCTCGGCTATGTCGACGTCGGGCGCTCGGAAGGTGCGCGGCTCGTCACCGGCGGCGAGCGCATCCTCGAGGAGACAGGCGGCTATTTCGTCCCGCCGACGATCTTCGACGGCGTCCGGAACGACATGCGCATCGCCCAAGAGGAGATCTTCGGGCCGGTGCTGTCGGTGATCGAGTTCGACGCTGAGGAGGAGGCCGTCGCTATCGCCAACGACACCTCCTACGGCCTGGCGGCATCGATCTACACCGACGACCTGAACGTCGCCCATCGCGTCTCGCGTGAGATCCGGGCTGGGACGGTCGGCGTCAACGCGTACGCCGAGGGCGACATGACGACGCCGTTCGGTGGCTACAAGCAGTCCGGCTTCGGCGGGCACGACAAGTCGGTCCACGCGCACGATCAGTACACGGAACTCAAGACCACCTGGATCGTGCTGAAGCCGCGGAGCTGAGCCAGCGCCGCGTGATCGCGAGCCCCATCGGGCGATCTCGTTAAGATCCCCGAGCGCGCTACACGCCGACCGGAGAGACACGATGCAGCAACGTCCAGAGTCCAGGAACCTCGTGCTGATCGCGGCCATCATCGGCGGCGGCCTGCTGCTGATCTTCTTCCTGCTGAACCGGGGTTCGGGTGGGGGCGGGCTCGTCGGGCCGACCTGGCAGCTCGCTGCGATCACGGGGCAGGCGCCGGCATTCCAGGGTGTCATCCCGGCGGAGGACCAAGGGCGCTACACGATCACATTCGGTGACGATGGCACGTTCGCCGCACGGGCCGACTGCAACTCCATGGCCGGGACCTATGAGCAGAAGGGCCAAGACGGCCTGACCATCGTGCCCGGGCCCAGCACGCTGGTCGCGTGCCCGGACGGGTCGTACGGCTCGCTGTTCGCGCATGCGCTCTCCAAGGTCACGACGTGGGCGATCGACAGCGGCCAGCTGACGCTCACGACGTCGGATGGTGGAACCGGCACGTTCGTCGCGGGACCAGCGGGTGGCACCGCGGCCACCGCCACGCCGACCGAAAGCCCGACACCGACTCCGACGCCAAGTCCGACACCGACTCCGACGCCGACTCCGACGCCGACTCCGACGCCGACACCAAGTCCGACCCCGTCGCCGACTCCGGCGCCGACCGCCGCGCCCACCTCGTCGTCGTCCGCCGAAGCGTCGCCGACGCCTGCTCCGACGACCGAGCCCACCCCGGCCCCGACACCGACGCCCGCTCCGACACCCAGCCCCACGCCGAGCCCCGGTGCGGATCTGATCGGCACGAGCTGGCAGCTCACGACGATCACGACACGGGACCCGGTCTACCAGGGTGTCGTCCCGGAAGCGGAACGTGCCAAGTACACCGTCGCGTTCGCTGCGGCCGGCACGTTCAGCGCGACGGCCGACTGCAACACGGTCAACGGCACATGGACCGCCACGGCCGATGGCGGCCTCGAGCTGGTGCCCGGGCAGTCCTCGATCGTCCCCTGTGGAGAAGGGTCGCTCGGCGACCTCTACGTCCTCGCGCTCACCGACAGCGCGAGTTATGCGATCGCGGACGGTGCCCTGACGATCACGCTCAGCGACGGTGGGACGCTCGGCTTCGAGGCCACCCCCTCCTCCTGACGAGATCGGGGGTGCACGCGCCTTGACCGTCGCGACCCGCGACCCGTAGCATCGCGGGTACAACCGAAGAGCACGTATCAAGAGATGGCTGAGGGACCGGCCCGTTGACGCCACGACAACCTACCGACGCGAGGTCGGCAAGGTGCCAAGTCCGGGGCAGGTTTCCTGCGTGATACGGGTCTCTCCGGAGTCCCAAGGAACGACAAGGGTCTGACCCGTTTCATCGACCGGTCCGTCGCCGTCGAGCGACCTGGAGACCGACCGTGACCACCCCGACCCTGACGCCCCCGACCCGGACCGCGACACCAGCGAGCGCCGCTGCGACAGCGAGCCGCGCCCAGCGCATCACGGGGATGGCGTGTCGGAACTGCGGTCTCGGGCAACCACTCGCGGTGGCCTACGTCTGTCCGGCGTGCTTCGGCCCGCTCGAGGTGGCCTACGACTACGACGTTATCGCGGCGACCCTGACCCGCGAAGCGATCGCGTCGCGCCCACCGGGAATCTGGCGTTACCTCGAGCTGCTTCCAGTGGAGGCGCGACCGGCCCGTTCGCTCCCGGTCGGCTCGACGCCACTGGTCCATGCGGACCGCGTCGGCCCGACGCTCGGTGTCGATCGGCTGTGGATCAAAGACGACACGCGGAACCCGTCGCTCTCGTTCAAGGACCGGCCGGCGGCGATCGCGGCCGCTCGCGCGGCCGACTTCGGAGTTCCGGCGCTCGCGTGCGCCTCGACCGGCAATCTCGCCGGCGCGACGGCGGCGGCTGCGGCGGCGATCGGCCTGCCGGCCTACGTCTTCATCCCGGCCGACCTCGAGACCGCCAAGGTCGATCACGCGCTGTCGTACGGCGCGACCGTGGTGCCGATCGACGGGACCTACGACGACGTGAACCGCCTCTGCCTGGAGATCGCCGACGAGACCGGTTGGGGCTTCATCAACATCAACCTGCGCCCGTTCTACGCGGAGGGCTCGAAGACCCTCGCATACGAGATCGCCGAGTCGCTCGGCTGGCGAAGCCCGGATGTGGTCGTCGCTCCTGTCGCATCGGGCGCGATGTTCACACGGGTCGCCCGCGGTTTCGAGGAGCTGGCCGACATCGGTCTGATCGAACGCCGGCCGATCCGTTTCGTCGGCGGCCAGGCGGCCGGCTGCTCGCCGGTCGCGACCGCGTTCGAGGCCGGCACCGACGTGATCGAGCCGGTCCGCCAGCCGGACACGATCGTCCGCTCGCTGGCGATCGGCAATCCGGCCGACGGTCGCTATGCGGTCGAGCTGGCGCGCGACAGCGGCGGCTCCATCGAGGCGATCCCGGATGCGGTGACCGCGGAACGGATCCGGGACGTCGCCCGGCTCGAGGGCATCTTCCCGGAGACCGCCGGCGGGGTGACGCTCGGTGCGGTCGCAGCGGCCCGTCGTCGCGGCGTGATCCGCGAGGACGACGAGGTCGTCGCGCTGTTGACGGGGAACGGGCTCAAGACGCCCGACGCACGGACGCTGGGCCTCGACGACGGGGTCGGACTCGCCCCGGTGCTGAGGCCGAGCCTGTCCGCCTTCGAGACGTGGCTGGAGACGCAATCATGAGCACGGTCCGCATCCCGCCGACGCTGCGCACCGCGACCGGCGGGGAGAAGCTCGTCTCCGTCCCGGGCGGCACCGTCCGCGAGGTGATCCGCGGTCTCGTCGACGCGCACCCAGGGCTCGAGTCCCAGCTACTCTCCCAGGACGGTGACCTGAACCGGTTCGTGAACGCGTTCCTCAACGACACCGACGTCCGGCATCTCCAGGCGCTCGAAACACCGGTCGGCGAGGGCGACACGCTGGTGCTGCTCCCGGCGATGGCTGGGGGCTGAGGACACCACGGGGCTATGCTCTCGACCTCACGGAGGTCGGATGGTGTCCGACGAGCGACCGGGTACGCAGAACGACCCGTACTGGTACGACTTCCTGACGAAAGGTGACGCGACGGAGCGCCGGTTGCGGCGCATCTTCCGTCACATCCCCTATGGACCACGCTGCAAGCTCTGCGCGGCGCCGTTCAAAGGGCCCGGTGCTCCCATCATGCGCGTGCTCGGGAGCCGCCCGTCGGACAAGAACCCCAACGTCTGCACCCGGTGTTTCACCTACCTCGCCGATCACCATGGCGGCGCTGAGATCGAGGCGAGCATGATGTTCGCGGACATCCGCGGTTCGACCTCCCTGGCGGAGCGCATGTCGACTGCCGAGTTCCACGCGATCCTCGATCGCTTCTACGTCGCTGCGACCAACGCCGTCTTCGATAACGACGGCAGCCTCGACAAGTTCGTGGGCGACGAGGTCGTCGCCTTCTTCTTCCCGAACTTCGTCGGTCAAGACCATGCAGCAGCCGCGATCAGCGCAGCGACCGACCTCTTGCGGGCGACGGGCCACGAAGAGGCTGGCGGGCCGTGGGTGCCGGTCGGAGCCGGGGTCGCGACCGGCATCGTCTGGGCAGGCGCCGTCGGGACCGGCGCGCAGACGGATATCACCGCCATCGGCGACACGGTCAACACGACGGCGCGTCTCGCCTCAGCCGCCAAGGCCGGCGAAGTCCTGGTGACGACCGAGGCCGCGCGTCAGGCTGGTCTCGATCCGCACCTCGAGACGCGAACGCTCGATCTCAAGGGGAAAGCCGCCGGGACCGAGGTCGTGACGCTCAACATCGGCCCGCGGCCGGCCGCGGTCAGCTAGCGCGATCCAGCGCCTGGCGCAGGTCGGCGATGAGGTCGTCGACACCCTCGATCCCGACCGACAGGCGGATCAGCGCCGGGTCGACGGCCAGGGCCGTCTCCGAGACCGACATGTGGGTCATCGCGGCTGGGACTTCTACGAGCGACTCGACGCCACCGAGCGACTCAGCCAGCGTGAACAGCTTCGTGCCCTCCGCGACGGCGATCGCCCGGTCGGCACCACTGGTCGTACCGGCCGCGGCCGGCAGGAACGAGACCATCCCCCCGAAGCCCGGATAGCGGACCTCGGCGACATCGGCTCGCGATCGCAGGAACTCGACGACCGCACGGGCATTCGCCTGGTGCCGCTCGACCCTGACGTGGAGGGTGCGCAGACCGCGGAGCACGAGGAAGCAATCGAGCGGGCCCGGCACACCGCCCATCGCGTTCTGGAGGAACCGCAGGCGCTCCGCGACGGCATCGTCCGACGTCACCGCCACGCCCAGTACGACATCCGAATGGCCGGCCAGGTACTTGGTGGCCGAGTGGAACACGATGTCGGCGCCGAGCGTGAGCGGGCGCTGGATCGCCGGGGACGCGAAGGTGTTGTCGACGACGATGAGCGGTCGGCGGCCGCCCTCCGTCGCACGCCGTTCGACGGTCCGGGCCACTTCACCGATATCGACGGTCTTGAGCAGCGGGTTGGTCGGCG
>DATNFQ010000233.1:0-4076 GCA_035606295.1 Patescibacteria group bacterium | reverse complement strand
CCCGTTCCTGTCATCGGCCGGACGGAGCCAGGACCACGACGGCAGACCACCGGGCGACGCGATCGACACGTTGCTCCTCGGTTGCACGCACTACCCGTTGCTTCGGCCGCTCTTCGTCGACCTGCTCGGTGACGACGTCGCGATCGTCGATTCGGCTACCGCCACCGCATCCGCGCTCGCGGAGCTCCTCAGCGTCAACCGTATCGAGGCGCCCGCGGGGACGACCCCGTCCCACGTGCAGATGACCACCGGCGACGCCGACCGGTTCGAGGCCGTCGCGGGACGGCTGTTCGGCCCGGCCTTCGTCTCGGTCGAACCCGTTGAACTCGGGGCGCTCGCCCGATGAGCCCGAAGCGGGGACCCGATTCCTGGCGCGACGATCGCGCGTGGCAGGCTGGGATCCTGATCGGGTCGGCGCTCGGTGCCGCAGCCACGCTCGTCGGGCGGCAGATGGAGCGGCGGGCACGCCAGGGTCTGGTCGATTGGGGGACGGTGGAGCGCCTCGCGATCGGACGGCTCCGGACGGCACCCGGAGCGCTAAGCGCCGAGGAGCTGCGCGCCGCGGAACCGGAGTACGCGGCCGCGATGGACCGGATCGTGCCCGCGCTGTCGGCCGCGCTCGGTACGGAGCTGCCGGGCGTCGTCGAGCGTTCCGGCGTGGTCGATCGGGCCGGCTGGGTCCGTGCCAACACCGCCTCGTTCGCCTCGCTCATCGGCAAGCTCGAGCACGACCTGCTCGATCAGGTCGTGCCGGTCGGCGGCGGCTTCACGGTCGCCGCGATGGCGCTCGCCAATCGATGGATCACGACCCGTCAGCTCGGCGTCCTGCTCGGGTTCATGGGTCAGCGCGTGCTCGGCCAATACGATCTCGCGCTGCTGTCCGCGGAAGCGGCACCGGGGCGCCTCCTGTTCGTCGAGGAGAACATCCGCCTGACGGCCAAGGCACTCGGCGTCCCGTTGGCCTCGTTCCGCACGTGGATCGCACTGCACGAGACGACCCACGCCTTCGAGTTCGAGGCCCACCCATGGCTCCGGCCGTACCTCGCGTCACGGCTGGAGCGGCAGCTGACCTTGTTCGGTCGCGACGTGCGCGGGATGGGTCAGGAAGCCATGAAGGGTCTCGGACGCGCGCTCCGCGGCGAGGGTGGCGGCGAACACTGGATGGAACGCCTGATGACGGATGAGCAGAAGGCGCTCTTCCGTGAGACACAGGCGGTGATGAGCCTGCTCGAGGGGTTCAGCGACTACGTGATGGACGAGGTCGGGAACGGGCTCGTCCCGGACGTCGAGCGGATCCGCGCCAAGTTCGACGAGCGACGGACGCGTCGGACGCCATTCGAGCGCGCGATGCTCCGGTTGACCGGCATGGACCTCAAGCTCGATCAGTACAAGAAGGGCGAGCTGTTCGTGCGAGCCGTCGCCGATGCCCGCGGACCCGATGCCCTCCGGCGGCTGTGGGCCGGGCCCGAGAGCCTGCCGCGCGACGGCGAGATCGAGGCACCGGCGCGCTGGATCGCACGTGTCCTCGATGGCGTCGAGACGGAGTCACCGCCATCGGTGGCGCCCGCGTCGCCGCCGTTGCTCGCCGATCCCACCGACCGCCCGGTCCAGTGACGACCGCCGGTCCAGGCAGCGGCCCCGGCGGCGCGCCGACTGCCATCGCCCTCAGCCCGATCCTCTCCGCGCGCTATCGCGCACGGGACCTGGAGCGCATCCGCGCGGCCGCACCGGGAGCGCGCCTCGTGACGGTCTCGATCGAGGGCCTCGCCGATGGCCCGCTCGATGACGTCGAGGTGATGCTCCGTGGCTGGCTCAACTCCGATGCGTTCGACCGGCTTCTGGCGCGAGCGCCCCGGCTCGCGTGGGTCCACTCGGCGACCTCCGGGGTCGAACGGGCGCTGACCCCAGCGTCGCGTGAGCGCGGGCTGATCGTGACCAATGCGCGGGGAGTGTTCAGCCGCCCGATCGCCGAGTACGTCCTGATGATGATCCTGGCCGTCTCGCGTCGGTTGCCGCAGCTCCTCGAGCTGCAGCGGGAACGGACGTGGCAGCCGCTCGAGGGGAGCGAGCTGCGGGACGTGACCGTCGGCATCGTCGGACTCGGATCGATCGGGCGCGCCGTCGGTGGGCTCGCAACGGCATTCGGTTGTCGCGTCATCGCGGTCCGACGGCGCCCCGAGAGCGGTGTCGAATCGTCCCGCGAAGGCGATGACCTGTCGTTCGGCGAGGCGATGCTCGACCGGGTCGGTGGTCCGGAGATGCTCCCGGAGCTGCTGGGTGAATCCGATTTCATCGTGCTCGCCGCGCCGCTCACCCCCGAGACCGAGAACATGATCAATGCCGACACGCTGGCGATGATCAAACCCGGTTCGTGGCTGATCAACGTCGCTCGCGGCCGGCTCATCGATGAACGCGCGCTCCTTCGGGCGTTGCGCGACGGCCCGTTGGGCGGCGCGGTCCTCGATACGTTCCGTGAGGAGCCGCTCCCGGCTCTGTCGTCGTTCTACGAACTACCGAACGTGATCGTCACGCCACACACCGCCTGGTCGAGCGGGCGCGTGCTCGATCGCAGCGTCGACCTCTTCTGCGACAATCTGCGGCGGTTCGCGACCGGCGAGCCGCTGCTCAACGTCGTTGACCCGGCCGCCGGGTACTGATCGTGCAGATCGCGATCGTCGGGCTTGCCGGCAGCGGCAAGACCACCGTCTTCAACACGCTGACCCGCGGTCATGCCGAGACCGGCGGGTACGGCGGCGTGACCCTGAACGTGGGGGTGGTCAAGGTCCCCGACGACCGGCTCGACCGGCTCGCCGAGATCTTCAAGCCGAAGAAGATCGTCCAGGCCGACGTCACGTACGTCGACCTCCCCGCGCCGCCGGCGTCCTCCGAGGGGCGGGTCGGGACGGAGGAGTTGCCGGCCGATCATCTCGCGCGGTTGCGCGAGTCCGACGCGCTCCTCCACGTCGTCCGAGCGTTCGAGGACCCGGCCCACCCCCACCCGGCGGGCTCGGTCGACCCGGTGCGGGATCTCGAGCAGCTCGACCTCGAGTTCACGCTCGCCGACCTGGCGATGGCCGAGCGTCGGTTGGAGCGACTCAAGACGAGCGGTCGTCACGGGACGCAGGCTGAGCGCGAGGCCGCCGAGCGGGAAGAGGTCGTGGTCCAGCGGATCCATGCGGGGCTCGAGGCCGGCACGCCGATCCGCGACCTCGGTCTCGACGATGACGAGGCGAAGGCCATCCGTGGGTTCCGCTTCCTGACCGAGAAGCCGGTGCTCGTCCTGCTCAACGTCGGTGAGGGGGATCTGGGTGCCGCACCGGCGCTGGTCGAAGGCGTGGCGGCGACGTACGCGCACCAGCACGCGATGGTCGATGCGCTATCGGCGAAGATCGAGATGGAGCTCGGCGAGCTCGAACCCGACGAGGCGGCCGTGTTCATGGATGAGCTCGGGATCACCGAGTCGAGCCTGGGCCGCGTGATCGAGCTGTCGTACCGACTGCTCGGGCTCGTGTCGTTCCTGACGGCGGGCCCCGACGAGGTCCGGGCGTGGCCGATCCCGGATGGGTCGACGGCGGTCGACGCGGCCGGCGCCATCCACACGGACCTGGCGAAGGGCTTCATCCGGGCCGAGACGGTCGCGTACGAGGACCTGCTCAGCCTCGGGTCGATGGCCGAGGCGAAGAAGGCGGGCCGGCTACGTTCGGAAGGAAAGACCTATCGGGTCAAGGACGGCGACGTGCTGGAGATCCTCTTCAGCCGCTGAGACGCGGTCCGGCCCGCGACCCTAGTTCGGCCGGCCGAGGTCCGGATCGAAGTCGGCGACGATGGTTCGGAACTCGTCCTTGAACACCTCGGCCTCCTCGCCGTCATCGTCATCGCCATCGAGATCGGCGAGGAAGTTGTCGTCGTCCTGGGTCGACACGTTGACGGCCGCGGCGAGTCGATCGTCGTTGACGTAGATGAACTCGTAGTCGCGCTCGAGCACGAGCGCGATCGCCTCGATCAGCGTGTCCTGCTCATACCCGTGCTGGACGTCGTGGCGGACCCGCTGCACGAGCTCGAAGAATTCCTGTGGC
>DATNFQ010000232.1:0-7716 GCA_035606295.1 Patescibacteria group bacterium | reverse complement strand
GCGGCGCGCGGTCTGCGTGCCGCCGGACGTCGGCCCGGTGGATTCGAGGCGACGCCGTGGTCGCTGGGCACGCTGGACGCGGATGCGATGCCGGAGATCGAGGAGCTGCCGCCGGGCGCGGGGTTGGCCAGGAAGCGCACCCCGTAGACCCCGGGGCGCCATGCCAGAATGCGGCGGTGGCCCCGCTGCGGTTCCAGGTCTTGTGCCTGCCCAACGTCCCGTGGGAGGACCTGCGGGGCCGGGTCGTCCGTCTCGAACAGCTCGGGATCGAAGTGGTCGCACTCCCTGACCACTTCGTCGACTGGACTCACCCGCCAAGCCCGTGGTTCGAGTCATGGACGACGCTCACCGGTCTCGCCGGCGCGACGACGTCGATCCGGCTCACGACCGGCGTCACCCAGATCACCTTCCGGAACCCGGCGGTGTTCGCGCGACAGGCGCTCACGCTCGATCACATCTCGCACGGGCGAGTCGAGATCGGTCTCGGGACGGGTCTGGCCGATGATCCGTCGCTGGCGATGGTCGGCATCCCCGACTGGGAGTCGCGGGAGCGCGTCGCACGCCTCGCTGAATACGTGCAGATCGTCGATCGGCTGCTGCGCGACGAGGTGACGTCGTTCGAGGGCGAGTTCTACCAGGTCGATGGCGCGATCATGAACCCGCGCCCCGTCCAGTCGCCGCGCCCGCCGATCACGGTCGCCGCGCTCGGGCCCGTGATGATCCGGCACGCCGCGCGGCTCGCCGACACGTGGAACAGCCTCTCGTTCAGCGAATCCTTCGACAAGCAGGTGGCCGAGACACGCAAGCGGGTCGGACTGGTGGACGAGGCGTGCGAGGCGCTCGGGCGGGCGCGTGAGACCCTGCGGAGGTCCTACACGATGTTCGACGCCAGGGCGCGCCCACGAGGCGGCGCGATGGACTACTACGAGTCGGTCGATCGCTTCGAGGAGATGGTCGGCCGGGTCATCGAGCTCGACATGGACGAGATCGTGCTGTACCACCCGCTCGACGAACGCCAGGTGCCGACCTTCGAACGGATCGCCACGGACGTCCTGCCGCGGCTCCGGGCGAGTGTCCGGCCGGGCCTCTGAGCTGCGCCGGGACCCTGAACTCCGTGGCAACCGACGAGATGGACTGAGATGTCCCGCGAGATCCCATCCGGCCAAGCCATCCCAATCGGGTGATGCGAGCGGCCCTGGGTACGGCGAGTATTCCTTGCTACGTGGTCGCGATGAGAGCGACGGGGAGGTATTGACCTAGATGAGCAATGACGCCGTCCAGCGAAGCGTGCTGCCGATCCCCGACCGGACGGGCGTCGGACTCACGACGTACGACGCCAAGGACCCGGACACGAGCTACCCGCCGGTCCGCGAGCTCCGTCCGCCCGCAGGGGCCCCGAACGTCCTTGTCGTCCTCATCGACGACACCGGCTTCGGCGCCTCGTCTGCGTTCGGGGGCCCCATCTTGACTCCGACGGCCGAGCGCCTCGCCGCTGATGGTCTCAAGTTCAACCGGTTCCACACGACGGCCCTCTGTTCGCCGACGAGGGCAGCCCTGCTGAGCGGACGCAACCACCATTCGGTGGGGATGGGCGGCATCACGGAGATCGCTACCTCAGCGCCCGGCTACAACTCCCTTCGTCCGAACACCGCCGCGCCGCTGGCGGAGACACTCAGGCTCAACGGCTACTCGACCGCGCAGTTCGGCAAATGCCATGAGGTGCCGGTGTGGCAGACCTCACCGATGGGACCGTTCGACAACTGGCCGTCGGGCGGGGGTGGGTTCGAGTATTTCTATGGGTTCATCGGCGGCGAAACGAACCAGTACGCGCCGGCGATCTACCACAACACGACTCCCGTGGAGCCTGAGCGGACCCCCGAGGAGGGCTATCACTTCACGGAGGACATGACGGACAAGGCGATCGACTGGGTGCGGCAGCAGAAGGCGCTCATGTCCGATAAGCCGTTCTTCATCTATTTCGCACCAGGGGCGACCCATGCCCCGCATCACGTCCCGCCGGGCTGGTCCGACCGGTATAAGGGCAAGTTCGACGCAGGCTGGGACCAGCTCCGTACGCAGACCTTTGCTCGCCAGAAGGAGCTCGGCATCATCCCGGACGACGCTGAGTTGACGGCACGGCCTCCAGAGATCCCCGCATGGGAAGACATGCCGGCGGAGATGAAGCCGATCCTCGCACGGCAGATGGAGGTGTACGCGGGGTTCCTTGAGCACACCGACCACCACGTGGGCCGCCTGATCGACGCGCTAGCAGACCTTGAGATCCTCGACGACACGCTCGTTTACTACATCGTCGGCGACAACGGAGCCTCGGCTGAGGGGACCGTCAACGGCATCTTCAATGAGCTGCTCATGTTCAATGGCGTCGCGCACCTGGAAACGCCCGAATATCTGGCCGCGCGGGTCGACAAGCTCGGCACGCCGGAGGCGTACAACCACTACGCGGTCGGTTGGGCCCACGCCATGGACACCCCGTTCCAATGGACCAAGCAGGTCGCGTCGCATTGGGGCGGGACCCGGAACGGGACGATCGTGCACTGGCCCGCCGGATTCCGCGCCAGAGGGGAGATCCGCAGCCAGTTCAGTCATGTCATCGATGTCGCCGCGACCGTCCTGGACGCCGCCCACCTGCCGGAGCCGACGTTCGTCCATGGCGTCCAGCAGATGCCGCTGCACGGTCGGAGCATGCGACCGGCGTTCGATGATGCGCAGGCACCCGAGCACCGGCGGATCCAGTACTTCGAGATGTTCGTCAACCGCGGCATCTATCACGACGGCTGGACGGCAGTGACCCGTCACAGCACTCCCTGGATCGTAGAAACGCTCCCGGCGTACGACGACGATGTATGGGAGCTATACGCGCCCGACGACTGGTCGCAATCACGCGACCTGTCACGGGAGCAACCCGAGCGCTTGGCGCATCTTCAGCGCCTCTTCCTGATCGAGGCGGCCAAGTACGGTGTCTTGCCGCTCGATGATCGACGGATCGAGCGCTTCGATCCTGACCTCGCAGGACGTCCGACCTTGATCCGTGGCAAGTCGCAGGTCCTGTTCGGCGGGATGGGACGACTTTCCGAGAATTCCGTGATCAACATCAAGAACAGATCTCATGCCGTCACTGCGGTGATCGACGTCCCCGAAGGCACCACCGCCGACGGCGTGATCGTCGCCCAAGGTGGCGCATTCGGAGGGTGGGTCCTGTATGTCAAGGCGGGCCGACCGGCCTACTGCTACAACCTGCTCGGGCTACGGCAGTTCAAGATCTATTCGGGATCGCTCATGTCGGCCGGCGAACACCAGGTCCGGATGGAGTTCGGCTACGACGGCGGTGGCCTCGCCAAGGGCGGGACGGTCTCGCTCTACCTCGATGGAGGGAAGGTGGGTGAGGGCCGCGTCGATACCACTCAACCGATGATGTTCTCGGCAGATGAGACAACGGACGTCGGCTCCGACAGCGCGACCGCGGTAAGCGACGACTACGACCCGAGGACGAGCCGGTTCAACGGCCGGATCGGATGGGTTCGACTCGATATCGACGAGGCCGCCGAGGACCCGGACCACCTGATCACCGCAGAGGAGCGGTTCAACCTCGCGATGGCTCGCCAATAAGAGGGCCTGGAGGCATCCGCATCGAACGGGGGCACGCCCGCTGATCCACGGCTATGCGGGATGGGCGGGGGGAGGATCGACCGACTTCTCGGTGTCCGGGCGGATGACGCATCGGTAGCCGAGGTGCGCCATCCCGGTCTCGACCGTCTGGGGCTGGCGCGCGGCCGGTCTGTATCGCAAGCGATGGTTCGGAGCGCATCGGTGGGACCCGCCCTTCAAGACCCGACGTGGGAATCGTTCCACCGGTTGGCCTCGGTTGAACGAGAGATCCGGTCGCAGCACCCGCGGATCTTGCGCCGGTATGAGCAGATCCGGGTGCGCATCGGTAGTCGGACCGATCAAGAGGCCGCTCGGCGACCGTCTCAAAGCCGGTGGCGTGGATGGATCGCCGGAACTCCGGAACGGTGACGGTGTGTTCGGGTTCCCGCCGCCGAGATCTAGCGCTCGCGGGCCCGCCGCTTCGCGTCACGCAGTCGCGCCAGGGTGTCGTCACTCGGCGATCCGGCCGGGGTGGCGGTCGCGGCCGGTGGGGCTGACGGAGCGGGCGCGGGAGTGGCTGTCGCTGTCGGGGTCGCAGCCGCCGGGACCGCGGCACGCGACGGCCTCTTCGCCTCGACCGCCACATGCGGGTTCGCCACCGACGCCGTCGTGGACGCTTCCGGTGTGCGGCGCAGTGCCGCCCGCGTCTCGCTCGAAGTGGCGCGTCCGCGCGTCGCCAGCATCGACTCGCTCGTCGCGGTGCGGGCAGCCGTCGCTCGCCGCCGTCGAGGCAGTGCGCGGACCCAGCTGCCCGCCGCAGCGAACTCGCGCCGGCCGATCATCATGCGACGTAGGGCGACGTCGAGTGGCCACAGGATCAGCGCGAGCACGAGCAGCCATGGCCACAGATCCGTCGATGTCGCGGTCGTCCGCAGGTCGTGGATCCACGGCTCGAGTGGCGTCGTGATCACAGTCCCGCCCGTCGCGCCGCGGAGCGACGCGAGCAGCGCTTCGTTCGTGCCCAAGAGCCGGTACTCCGCGGCCGTCGGTGCGACGAGCCCGACCGTCCGCCCGAGGGGCGTCGAGCCTGGTCGCGTCTGGGTGATGCGCACGCCGTACGCGCCCGAGTCGATCTCGCCGAGCGGCGCCTCGTACACGCCCGGCGCCACCTGGACCAGCGGCACCTCTGCCGGCGTCAGGTCCGGTCCGACGACGACGGCCGATGTCGAATAGAAGTCACGCGGCGAGCCGTCGGCCCCCACGCTCTCCACGTGCAGCGTCGTCTGGCCGCCCTTCGTGTCGAACGCCGCCTCGATGCCGCCGGTCTCCTCGCCCGGGAAGGTCCAGGCCACGAGCTGGCTGAAGAACCGGGAGAACCCATTCCAGCCGAGCCAGTCACGAGCCCAGCGACCCGTCGAATCGGACGTCCATGCGACCGAGCGCCCGAGCCCGTACTGCCACTGCGCGAGGAGCGGGTCGTCTCGTGACGTGACGAGGACGGTCTGCGCGGCGGCCTTCGCCGTCGTCCCGTTGTAGCCGCGCAGCCGCGGCAGCCCCTGATCGAGCCCTCGGAGGATGGGCGAGGACGAGGTGAGGATCGGGAAGAACGGCTCCTCGATGATCTGCTGGCCCGAGACCTGTTGGGTCTCTTTGAGGAAGATGTCCGGGATGCTCGCCGGGTTCGCGGCGTCATAGAAGCGGCCGCCGCCCTGCGTGGCGAGGTCCTGGAGGAACGGGTTCGCGCCGCCGCCGGCACCGACCGTCGAGAGCGTGATCCCGGCCGCCTTCATCCGCTTGAGGATCTCGTCGTACTGCCCGGAGCGCGACCAGCCGTCGGTCAACAGGATGATGTGCCGTCGAGTCGCGGTCGCGGTCTCGAGCGAGTCGACCGCCTGCTCGAGCCCGGCGAAGATGTTGGTCTGCCCGATCGGGTTGATACCGGCGATCTTGCCCTGCAGGTCGCCGACCTGGCCAAGCGGCTGGGTCTTGACGACCCAGTGCGCCTGCTCATTGAACGACACGACGCCGATCTCGTCGCGCTC
The DNA here is from genome assembly GCA_035606295.1 of Patescibacteria group bacterium. Classification (GTDB taxonomy): domain Bacteria; phylum Chloroflexota; class Limnocylindria; order Limnocylindrales; family CSP1-4; genus SPCO01. The sequence continues at coordinate 2,068 of DATNFQ010000232.1, read as the reverse complement.
GGTCAGCGCCGCGGCCGCCCGCAGGATGGCCTCCTTGCCGATATCGACCTTGCGCACACCGCCGATGCCGGTCCCGCCCCCCTGACCGCCGTTGAACGAGTTGCAGTGACAGGCATCCATGGAGCCCGACTGGTCGATGACCACGACGAGCGCGACGTCGGGCTGCTTCTGCCGGTCGCGCACGCCCATATCGACCGGCAACGTCTCCTCGAGCGGGGTCCGCTGGTAGCCGCCCGCACCGTACGAATCGGGTCCGCCGATCATCACGAGGCCCTTGCCGATGTCGCGAACGTAGACCTGGAGTGCACCGAGCTGACGGTCGGATAGCCGGGTCCGCGGGACGTCGACCAGCACGATGCTGTCGTAGTTGGCGAGCTCGGTGAAGTCGGTCGGCAGCGCCTCCGGGACCAGCGTGTCGACCTTCTGGCGCTGCGTCGTCAGCGCGTGGACCAGCTCGTTCGCGACCAGCTCGTTCCCGGCCAGCACCAGCGTCCGCGGCTCACCCTTCACGATCGTGACGGAGTCCGCGCGGTCGTTCTGGCTGAACGTGTCACGCGCCGCCTCGACGACGACACGGAACGTGTGGAGCCGCGCCTCGGTGGGCGTGACCTCGAACGTGATGTGGGTCACGCCCTCCTCGAGGTCGACCCGTTTCGTCGCGACGTTCTCGCCGCTCGCGAACAGCCGGACCGTGGCGGGCTGGGCGACCGACGAGCGGATGTCGGCTGTGACGTCGATGGTCTCGCCCAAGTTGGCGGTGGACGGGGTGGTCACACGCTCGACGAGCACCTCGTCGCCGGCGCCGAGCCCGATGGTCCGCGTCTCGATCCGGATGTCCCGGGTGGCGGCGAGCGCCGCTTCCGCCTGACCGCCGCCGGTCGTGTCGTTGCCGTCCGACAGCAGGACGATCCGTTTCTGGGCATCATCCGGGAAGAGCGCCGTCGCGAGTCGCAGCGCAGCCCCGACATCGGTCGCGGTCGTCACGGGGGTCGAGGCGAGGCGCGAGATCTCGGCGACCTCCGACGGCAGCCGCTCGACCAGCGCCTGCTTGCCGAAGGCGACGATGCCCGCGACGTCTCCCTTGGGCATGTCGGTCAGCGATTCGCGGATGAAGGCGAGGGCGTCCTCGCGACCCGCGTTGCCGACCGAGTCCGACATGTCGACGACGAAGACCGTCGCGAGTCGATCGACCGGGAGGACGATCCGGAACCCGGCCAGGGCCAGCACGAGGGCCGTAAGCAGCACCGTGCGCAGGACGAGCGACACCCGTCGTCGGCCCGCGCCGACTCGCCGACGGGCACTCAGATACAGCCCGATCGTGATCGCGAGCAGCGGGACGAGGAGCAGCAGCGCGAGCGGGGTGTCGAAGCTGACGCCCATCAGACCTTCGCCTTCGAGGGCGGTCCAAGCCGGTCAGCGATCGCCCTTCGAGCGCGGAGGAGCCCGTCCCGATGGAACAGCGCCCACTCGACGCACAGCCCCACGAGGACCAGCAGGACGATCGGGACCCAGAGCTCGTCGTGGGTCGTGGGGCGTTCCGTCGCTGCCGGGCTGGGCGCAGGGGCGCCGCTCGCTCCCGGCGCCGGCGATCCGCCCGCGCCGGCCGACCCCAGCGCCTCGATGGTCGCTGGGCTCCCAGGGGCGATCGTCGACTCATCGACATCGAACAGCGCGACGACGAACCGGACCGGCGCCATCGGATCGTCGACGATCGGCAACTCCGGGGCGCCGGACGACCCGCTCGGACTCGCGCCCGCGCTGCTCGAAGGCGGGGCAGGACTCGATGTGAGCGCGGAGGCGCTCGGCGCCGCTGTGGCATCCGGGTCGGGGATCGGCGTGACCGTGTAGATCCCGAGTCGATCGGTCGCGGCGAACGTCACGGCCGTCCCGGCGCCGGCTGTCGAGCTCGGCGCGAGTCGCGTCTCGGTGTCGTCGGGCGCGACGACAGACAGCCCGACCGCGCCAGACGGGATGTGCAGCTGGATCGGTGTTCCCGGTGCGACCGCCTCGGTCGGGGCGGTCGACGTCCCCATCAGCTCGCCGGTCAGATTCGCGAACAGGATCGGGA
>DATNFQ010000231.1:0-12302 GCA_035606295.1 Patescibacteria group bacterium | reverse complement strand
AGGCAGACGACGATCCCGCCGGCGATCGCGGCAGCGCCGATGACCACGAGCCCGGAGGCCGGCAGGTTGACGCCGACGAAGATGCCCGCGCCGCCCGCGAAGATCGCGAGGACACCCTTGCCGACCCACCGCGCCACGACGCGACTCGGCTTCTCGACGACCCAACCCCCGCTGACGACGTGGTCTTCGAGCTTCGAGTCGAACTCGGAGACGCTCGACCCGAACTCCGGGAGCTTGTCGGGCTCGATGAAGCCCTGCTTCCCATCGCCGAGGACGCGTAGCTTGCGGAGCGCGTAGTCCTCGGCTGGACCGATCGGCTTGCGCGCGTTTCGGGCGCGCTGCGCTTCCTCGACCGCGTCACCCGCCTCGGGCGACGTTTCGATGCCGACCTTGTGCGACAGCCCGAGCATGCCCTTGTCTTCGCGGAACGAGATCAGCCCTCGCGAGGCGAGATCCAGCATCGCGGTCGTGAGCGCGCGCCGCGACGAACGACCGTCCATGACGAACGCACCGGAGGCGGCGGTCAGGTCCGGCGGGGGTGCCGGCATCAGGATCGATGGATCGTCGAGATAGACGGGGTCCTTCCCATACCGTCGCCACGAGAAGAAGGCCCAGCCGGCCAGTCCGAGGAAGACGATCGGGGCGCCGACGAGACCGATGGCCGCGTTGACCTGGCGCCCGACCTGCAGCTTGGCGGCGTTCTCGGGCGTCGCCGCCGCGTCGATCCGCTGCATCGCGATGTCGAGCGCGCCGTCGAAGTTCGCGTCGCGCAGGAACGGCACCATGTCGTTCTCGAAGATCTTCTGGCGATCCTCGTTCGTGAGGTAGGTCGCCTCGAAGCCGGGTGCCGCGTAGAGCTGGACCTGGCCGTGCTCGCCGGACGGGTCGATGTCGAAGAAGACGACCATCCCGTCGTCGAACCCCTTCCGGCCGATGCCCCACTGGTCGATGAGCGCGCGGGCCCGAGCCTCGGTCTCGTCGCTCGTCACGCCGTAGTCGACGGACTGCGTATAGACGACGACTTCCGCACCAGTCCGCGCCTCGATCGCGTCGATGGTCGACTCGGCCTTGACGATCTCCGCTGGCGAGAAGATGCCGGCGTTGTCGTAGACCGCTCGGTCGACCTCCGGGTCAGGGAACGGCGGGCCCGGGGGGACCCCCTGGTCTTCGGGCGGCGTCTTCGTCGAACCACCGCCGGCGCCCGGGGCCCCGACCGTCGCCTCCACGACCTTGCCGAGCGTCGCCAGCAGCGCGTCATCGAACTGCTGGTCCGCGAGCAGCGGCACCATGACGTCCTGGTAGATCGCCTGGCGCTCGTCGTCCGACAGGTACGACGACGAGAACCCCGGACCTGCGTAAAGCTGGACCTGGCCGTGCTCGTTCGTGGTGTCGAGGTCGAACAGGATCACCAGCCCGTCATCGACCCCGCGGCGCCCGACGCCCCACTGGTCCATGAGCGCGCGAGCGTGCGACTCCGCCTCCTCGGTCGTGATGTCGTCGCGGCCGAGCGCCTGTGTGTAGACGACGACCTCGGCCTTGGACTGCGACTCGATCGCGTCGATGATCAGCTCGGCCTGATCCCGGGTCTCCTGGCTGAACAGGCCGGCAGTGTCATAGACGGCCTGACCGTCCACCGGATCGGGGAAGGGCGGACCCGGTTCCGCGGCAACGGCCGGGAGCGCGAGCCCGAGCGCGAGCGCGATCGCGACCAGCGTCGCGAGCACGGCCGTGATGGATCGAGAGCCGACGGAGCGCGCCACGTGGCGCAGCATACCGGCGCCTCAGGCGAGGCTGGCGAGCGAACCGCGCCGCCGCCCGAGGCTGAGCCGCCCGTCGGCGGCGAGGAGGACCTGCGGTGGCCGCGGCCGGCCGTTGTAGGCCGAGCCCAGTGATGCGGCGTAGGCGCCGGCGTCGCCGATGACGACGAGATCGTCGCGCCGGAGCGGCGGCAGGTCGTGCGTGCCGAGCGCGTCGGTCGATTCGCAGATCGGGCCCTCGACCCGAGCCGGCGACAGGTCGGGCGAACGGACCTCGCCGAGCATGTCGATCGGCCGCCCCAGCGAGGTCAGCGCATGGATGGGATGCCGCGCGCCGTACAGCGCCGGTCTGATCAGCTCGGTCATGCCCGCGTCCAGGACGACCTGCCGTCCCGCCCGGTCACGGACATGGAGGACGCGCGCGACGAGCCAGCCGGCGCGCGCCACCAGCACCCGGCCGGGTTCGATCGCGATGCGCGTAGGGCGGCGATCCTCCGGCACGGCGGCGAGCAATGGCCGGAGCTCGCGGGCGAACCGCTCGGGTGCGGGGGCCGGCGTTCCAGCGGGACCGACAGGGAAGCCGCCGCCGAGGTCGACGGTGTCGAACGTCTCGATCGAGCCGCGCCAGAGTGCGGCCAGCGCGAGCGCCTTCCGGACGGCGTCGCGCCACGCGTCGACAGCGCCGAGTTGCGACCCGACGTGGAGATGGATGCCGCGTGGGCGGAGTCGCCCATCTGGGCCGCCACCGGCTTCGATGGCGGTCGCGATCTCGGTCTCGGTCATACCGAACTTGGTGCTGCCCGCGCCGACGGCCAGGCCGGTCAGTGTCTCGGGCGCGACGTCCGGGTTGAGCCGGTAAAGCACGTCAAGCGGTGGCGCCCCGATCCTGGCCGCTTCGTCGGCGAGTGCCGCGGCCTCCTCGGGCGACTCGATGGCGATCCAACGTAGCGGTCGGTCGTCGGCAGCCGCCCGCGCGGCGGCAGCCAGATCCGCGGTGGTCTTGCCGACGCCTTCGAGCGTCGTCCGCTCGTTGGGAACGCCGGCGCGGCTCGCCTGCGCCCACTCGCCGCGTGACACGACGTTCGCCCCGAAACCGTTCGTCGTGACGGCCGCGATCACCGCTGGGACGTCGTTCGCCTTTACGGAGTACTGGCGGAGGACGGGGTCGGGAAAGGCGGTGACGACGTCACGACATGCCGCGCCGAGTGTCGCGAGATCCGTGACGAATGCCGGCGTCCCGTACCGGCGCGCTGCGGCTCGCAGGCTCGTCGCTGGAGAGGTTTCAGACGTCAGTCGTGGATCGCCATCCCGACGATGGCGCCGACGATGGAGATGGCGATACCGCCGATGATCGCGGCGATCAACGCATCGAGGGACAGACCGTCCGTCGGGAAGCCACCCACCGTGAACGTGATCCCGACGAGACTGGACACCCAGGCGATCAGGAGCAGCAGGCCGGCGTTGATGACGAGCCCGAACAGCCCGAACGTCATCATCGTCAAGGGCAACGAGAAGAGCTTGATGATCGGCTTGATCACGCCGTTCACGACGCCCGCGATCACCGCGACGATGATCAGGCCGGTGAGGTTGTCGCCGTAATCGATCTGCGGCAGCAGGTACGCGACGATCGCGAACGTGATCGCCGTGGCGATCGTGCCGATGATGAAGCCCCGCATCCGCGTCCTCCGCTCCCCTCGTGGTCAGCCGCTGGTCACCGGAGCATAGCCGGTCAGCGGAGCAGGAACCCGGTCCCGAGGGGGTCGCGCGGATCGAGGGAGAACATCGATTCGCCTGTGCGGTAGGCAGACCCCTCGACCTCGGTGATGACCGATCGATGTCGGCCGACCGCCGGCCCCTCGTCGACGACCCACGCCTCGAACGCGGAGTCGACGAGTGAGCGGTGCCGGAACGGCTCACCGATCGCCAGCTCGCCACGCTCGCGGAGCACGGCCAATCGCGCAGACGTGCCCGAGCCACACGGCGACCGATCGATCTCGCCGTTGGCGAACACTGCGACGTTGCGTTGCTCGGCCGGTCCGATGCGCTCCCAGAAGATGACGCCGTAGATCCCGGCGAGATCACGCTCGGCGGGATGGACGACATCGAGCGACCGCTCGAGCGCAGGCCGGAGCTCGCGCTGTAGGGCGATGAGCTGCGGCAGGTCGGCGCGGTTCAGCCCGAGGCCGACCGACGCTGCCTCGAGCGTCGCGTAGAAGGCGCCGCCGTACGCGACGTCCACGGTGATGGGGCCGCGTGACGTGCGGACCGTGACGTCCCGCGCGAGCACGAACGACGGCACGTTCCGGAAGCGGACGGCCTCGACCTTGCCCTCGTCATCGAGCCGTGCTTCGCAGGCAAGTCGGCCGCTCGGCACATCTACGGTCACGGAGACTCTTGACGATCCGGGCTCCACGGCGATCCGCCCCGAGTCGATCGCCCAGGTGACGAGCGCGATCGTGCCGTGGCCGCACGCCGTCGAGTAGCCCTCGTTGTGGAAGAACACGACACCGAGGTCGGCCCAGTCGTCGTCAGGCGGCGTCACGAAGCAGCCGTACATGTCGGCATGACCGCGCGGCTCGTTGACGAGGAGCCGCCGGACGTCGTCGAGGTTCTCCTTCGCCCAGCGCCGACGGTCGAGGATGCGCCGGCCCTCCAACTCGGGGACGCCGGCGGTCACGATCCGGAACGGCTCGCCGGCCGTGTGGTAGTCGACGGTCCGGACCGGCCTGTCGAGGGTCGTCATCGCGCGACGAGGGTCTCGAGACGCGCCTTGACCGCCGGCCATTCGGGGGCGATGACGCCGTAGAACGCCGAGTCGCGGTTCGACCCGTCCGGCATGATCGTGTGGTGGCGCAGGACGCCCTCGAATGTGGCCCCGATGCCGAGTAGCGCGGTCCGGGACGCGACGTTGCGAGCGTGGGTCTTGAACTCGACGCGCTCCGCCCCGAGCGTGTCGAACGCGTGGGTCAGCTGGAGGAACTTCGCCTCACGATTCGCGCCGCTCCGCTGGAACGCGACGCCCAGCCACGTCCACCCGATCTCGAGGCGTCGATGCTCGGGTGCGATCGTCATGAAGCGCGTGCTCCCGACCGCCCGCTCGGAGGCGAGGTCGATCGTCGCGAACGGGACCTCGGACCCCTCGTCCGCGGTGGCTCGGGTGGTGTCGAACCAGGCTCGCAGCGCGGCATCGTCCATCGGCTTGTTGGTGATCCAGCGGAATACGACATCGTCCGCCGCGACGCGGCCGAGGTCGTCGAGATGCCGCTCGTCGAGCGGCTCGAGACGGACGCGCCGACCGGTCAGCGTGACCGGCCTCACCCAGGTCTGGCCCACCCGCGGATGGTAGCGGGCGGCGGCGGCGGCGCAGGACAGTCCGCGCCTACACTGCCCGGCATGTCCGCTTTCTCCGACACGTTCACGGCATTCCTCGACGCGTTCTTCGAGCTCGAGCCGGTGCTGGCCACCGCGATCGGCGACCACCGACGCGATGGCCGATGGCCCGATCGATCGCCGGCGGCTCGTGAGGCGAGCCTGGCGTTCATCGATGCCTGGGAGGCGGCGTTCAGCGACATCGACCCGGCCACCCTCTCCCGGGATGAGACGATCGATCGAGACCTCGTCCTCGGGGAGCTCGAGGCGATGCGGTTCGGGGAGACCGAGCTCCGCGAGGACACCTGGGACCCGGTGGCCTGGGTGTACCTGCTGGGTGACGGGCTGTTCACCCTGTTGTCCCGGGAGTTCGCGCCGCTCGCCGACCGGCTGGCCAGCGTCGCGTCGCGTCTCGAGACGGTGAGCGTCGTCACGGACGCGGCCATGGCGACGATCGTCGGCGCCGGGCCAGGGCGGCCGGTCGGGCGACTCCAGACCGAGACGGCGATCGAGCAACTACCGGGCGTGAACGACCTGATCGACGAGGCACTTGCCGCTGCCGGCGGATCCGACGACCCTGCCGTTGCTGCGCTACGGCCGCGACTCGAGGCGGCGGCGGTCACGGCGCGGGAGGCCCTCGACGAGCTGACGCGCCACCTCCAAGAGGTCGTTCTGCCCCAGAGCGACGGCGATGGTCGCCTCGGCCGGGAGCTCTTCGCCCGGAAGATGCGCTACACGATGCGGTCGGAGGCGCTGACGCCGGAGCACATCCTCGAGCGCGCGGAGCGGGAGTACGAGGCGGTCCGCGGTGAGATGGTCCGGCTCGCGGGGGACCTCTGGTCGACCTGGCGGCCCGACGAGCCGCGACCGGCCGAGGATGGCCCGCTGGTTCGCGGGGTCCTCGACGCGATCGCGGCCGAGCACCAGCCAGCGGACGCGCTCCTCGATTTCTGCCGAGCAGAGAACGAGCGGATCGAGGCGTTCTGCACCGAGCACGACCTGATCGGCATGGTCGACGAGCCGCTCGACATCCGCTGGACGCCGACCTTCCTGCGGGCATTCGGGGGCGCGATGCTCATCTCCCCGGGCGTGCTCGATCGTGGCCTCACGACGTTCTTCGCGATCACCCCGATCCCCGACGATTGGACCGCCGAACAGCGAGAGTCCTACCTCCGAGAGGACAACGACCGGATGCTGCGGCTACTGACGATCCATGAGGCGGTGCCCGGTCACTACCTCCAGGGCGTCTACGCCAACCGGACAGCGACGCTTCCCCGTGGCGTCTTCCAGAGCGGTCTCTTCCACGAGGGATGGGCCGTCTACGTCACGCAGGTGATGATGGACGCAGGTTACGGGTCCGACGATCCGGCGCTGCTCCTCAACCACTGGAAGTTCTACCTGCGCTCGGCGACGAACGCGATCATCGACGCGCGGATCCATTGCGATGGCATGACCGAGCAGGAGGCGGTCGACCTCATGGTCGACGGTGGCTTCCAGGAGGAGTCCGAAGCACGGAACAAGTACCGCCGAGCGCGGCTCTCGTCGACGCAGCTCTCGACGTATTTCGCCGGCTCGATGGAGATGTGGGACATCGAGTTGGAAGCTCGCCGGCGGGCGGCATCGGCCGCCGGGGCGGACCCTGCCTCGATCCGGCCTGGCGCCCTACCTGGTGGCCTTGGGGACACTCCGGGCTTCCGTTATCGCGACCACCTCGAAGCCGTCATCAGCCACGGGGCGCCGCCGACCTCGGTGTTGCGCCGGGCGCTGTTCGACTGACCCACCACATATGACGACGGGGCCGACCTTTCGGCCGGCCCCGTCGAGTGCGCGTACGCGAAGTGGGTCAGGCGAGCGTCTTGGCCTTCAGCGCCTGGAACTCTTCCTCGCTGATGACATTCGCCGCACGAAGCTGCTGGAGCTTCGCGAGCTCGTCGGCCGGGGACACCGCCGCGGCTGCCTTCTGGGCCGCCTCGGCCTGCGTGATCATCTGCAGATCCTGGGGGGTCATCTTCGGTCGCGCGACCATGTAGATGATCGCGCCGAGGAACGGCAGGATGCACAGAGCGATGATCCAGACGGCCTTCATGCCACCGGTCAGATCGTTCCGGCGGAAGATGTCGCCGAAGATCGTGATGAAGATCCAGATCGCCATGAACCAGAAGAAGAACGCGACGAACGACCAGAAGATGTCGCCGAACGTCGTCGTCGGTCCTGCGATGGACGTACAGCCGGCCAGCAGTACCGGCAGGCCGAGCAAGAGCGGGAGACCCGAGCGACCAGCCAGTCGGCGTCGCAAGCTCACCACCTAGTTCCCTCCAGACATCAAGGCGCGTCCCGGACGCGAACGCGTCAACGGGGCACGCGGCACCATACGCGAATGCTGGGGGACTTCGCACGGTCCAGCATCATCCGACTCGGGTGATGCGCCGAAGCCCCACCTAGGCCTTCGCCGGCGGGTCGGGCGGTTCCGCAGGCGGCACCGACGCCGTCGGTCGCGGCGGCGCGAGCGACGCGAGGAGCGCATCGATCCGATATCCGGCTGCCTCGGCCGCTGTGGTGAGACGGTCGACCACCTTCTGGTTCGGGCGACCGCCCTTTTCGATGGCATCGAGGCGGGCGGCCCAACGCAGCAGGTTCGCGAACCGGTCGCGGTCGAGCCACTCGACGCCTTCCCAGGTGTTGACGCCCATCGCGGCGCGCACGGTGTCCCGTGTCAGCCATGCCTCGATCAGTCGCAGGTCCCCGTTCCGGCCGCGCCCGCGGATGCCCGACGGCCGTGGCAGCGCGAGGAGGACGCGGACCTGGTCGGCGACCCACCACGACGCAGCCTCGTCGACGCCGGCGGAGCGGAACCCGGCGGCGATGACCGGGGCCATCCGCAGCTCGTCGTACCAGGCGAGGCTCGTCGCGGCCACGTCGGCACCAGGTGCCAGCTCTCCGATCCGCGACAGCACGAGCCAGCCGAGGAGGGCCGCGCGGTCCTCCTTCGAGAGTGGACCGGCGGCATCGGCGTACGCGGCGGCGGCCTCATCGCGGATCCGGGCGGCCGTGGTGATCGCATCGCCGGCGACGGCCGTCGCGTTCGCGATGGCAGCCAGGAGCGCGGCCAGCCGGTCCTCGAGCGCGTCGAGATCACGGTCCGCCGCGGTCCCGTCGAGGACGGCGGCCACATGCCCATCGTCGAACAGCGCCCGCAACGGCGCATGCACGGGCTCGAGCTGCAGCTCGATCAGCGCATCGTCCAGGGAGACAACGCCGCGGCCACCCAAACGCTCCGCCAGGCGACGCCACTGCCCGGACACCCCCTCGCGCAACTCGCGGAACTCCCAGAACACGTGGCCCTGGTAGGCGTCCAGCGTCAACCACAAACCCCGCTCGTGGATATCGCGACATGAACGCAGGTACGCGAGACCCGTGCGAGCGTCCCGGAACGTCACGAACATCCCTGGGTCGTCGGGCAGCCCGAGACCCTCGGCGAGGGAACGCCGGACGAGCCGCTTCGTGCCGCTCGCCGACTTGCGCGCGTACGCCGCCGACTCGCGGATCGTCCCCGCTGTGGACCCGAACCGATCGTGGAACACGACGAGCGACCGCGTCGGCCCATTGCCGTTCGAATAGGCGAGCACGTTCTCGTCGACGCCGCCGCCATCGGTGTGGAAGTCGAACAGCAGGAAGTCGTGGACCTCGGCGAACCAGGCCCGTCGGTGGAGCAATGGGAAGATCTCGCGCTGGTGGCGCTCCAAAAGCCACGCGTCGGCGTGCTCGTCGAGCGTCGCGCGCCGGAACTCCATCCCGTACTTCTCGCGGTAGCCCTCGACCTGACCGTGACCGAGCATCGGCAGGCCGGGCATCGTCGCCATGACCGTCGCGACCCCGAAATACTTCTCTCCCTTGCCGAACTGCTCGAGCGCCGTCTTCTCGTCGGGGTTGCTCATGAAGTTGACGTAGCGCTTGAGGATCTCGGGATCGAACTCGAGCGTGTCGCGCATCAGCTTCCGGTAGCCCGCGCCGTTCTCGTCGCGGAGCATGTGCATGAACGCGCTGTTGTAGACGCGGTGCATGCCGAGCGTGCGGACGAAGTAACCCTCGAGCATCCAGAACGCCTCAGCCAGTAGCAGGGTGTCGGGCACCTCCGCGGCGACGCGATCGACCACCTCGCGCCAGAACTCGACCGGCATCCGCGCGTCGAACTCGGCCTGGCTCATCGCGTGCTCGGCTCGGGACGGGATGCCGTCGCCGGCGCCGGGTTCGGGCCACCACAGCCGCCGCACATGGCGCTTCGCCAACACCATCGCCGCGTCGAAGCGGATCACCGGGAACCGGCGCGCGACATCGAGGATCGTCCGGATGACCTGTTCGCGGACCTCCGCCTTCAGGAAGTCGAGCTGTGCCGTGTCGTTCCAGGGAAAGCTCGTCCCGTCGTTGCCGTGGTAGATGAACTGCTCCGCGCCGCTCCCGCGGTCGAAGCGCTTGAACACGACGGCCGCGTCGCTGTCGTTCCAGTAGTGGTCCTCGAGGACGATCCCGGCGTGCTCATCAGGCGCGAGGTCGGGTCCCGTGAAGCTGTACGAGGGATAGGGCGGGTGGGGGAGCGACAGGAACCACTCCGGGTGATCGATCACCCAGCGCGAATCGATGCCCATGTGGTTGGGGACCATGTCGCTTGCCAGGCGGATGCCGCGCGACCATGCCCGGTCCCGGAGGTTGCCGTACGCGTCCTCGCCGCCGAGGTCGTCGGCGATCCGGTAGTCGTCGAGCGAATAGGCCGATGCGACGGCGTCGGGGTTGCCCCGCATCCGCTTGATCCGCTCGGACGCGACCGAGCGTTCCCAGAGCCCGATCAGCCAGAGACCCGTCACGCCCCACGACGCGAGCATGTCCAAGGCCTCGTCCGGCACGGCGTCCAGCGTCCGGATGTCGCGACCGAACTGGCGCGACAACTGGTCGAGCCAGACGTAGGTGCTCTTCGCGATCAGCACCAACCGGGGCATCCAGGCCGAGTCGACCGAGAACCGCTCCGGCTCATCAGCGAGGCCACGGAACGTCGGGGCATGCACCTCACGCCCGTCGGATGGGCCACCGAATCGCTGGTGGAGTGCGTGCTCCTCCTCCGCCAGGATCCCGATCGCGATGTCCAAGCGGCCGATGAGCGCATCGAGCTCGGGGCCGAGAAGACGTCCCCAGTGGTCGCGTACGTAGCGCAACTGCCCGGCGAGCGACGTCGGCGCCTGCCGGGCCGGCGTCCGCAGCAGCTCGACGAGCGACGCCTGCGTCCCGTCCCCGGCGTCGAGCGGCTCACCCTCGGCGAAGACCTCCTCGAGGCCTGCGATCGCATCGTCGTAGCGCGTCCCTTCGCCAAGGATCCGGTCGTCGACGAGCTCGCGCAGCGGCCCGATCGCCGGGTTCTCGTTCGTGAGCCTCGTGAGGAGCATCTCCTCGAGCTGGATGGGTCGCGGCTCGGGGTCAGGGCCAGACCCCGGGAATGCCGCGCCGTACCGATCGAGCAGACGATCGAGGTCGTCGTGGAGGCGCCGCCGCACGTCGCGCATCGCTGTCGCCATGTTCGGCTCGCCGCGGGATGCCTGGCGGGCGATCAGCAGGTGACCGATCTCGTGAAGCAGTCCGAGTGCGCCGATCTCACCCGCGGTGATACCCGCGACCTCCGGCGGCCTGGCATCGTTCATCCGCTGGGCGACGACCCGGATCGCAGCAAGGTCGGCGACGGCCAGGTCGCCACGGATCCCGAGGAGCGCGTCCTCGATGGCGTACCGCTCGCGGGCGGTCCTGCGGACGTGGAAGTCGCGCGAACCGTGGGTGGCGCGCGAACCGTAGAGGTCCGGGTCCGCGGCGGCGTCCATCGACGAAGGATGGCACGCGCCGGTGAGCGTCGTCAGACGGCCGTCGCCTCGATCGGCCGCTCGGCGGCCACGTGCTCGATCGCGCGTCGGAGCAGCTCGAGTCCCGCCGGGTCGAACTCGTACGACCACTGCCGGATGCGATCCTCGTCGTGCATCTGGCGATCGAGACCAGCGGCAAGCGCCTCCCGTGACATGAGGATCAGGTCGGCCGTTTCGTCGACCACGCGTAGCTCATCGGTCTCGCCGATCAACGCCGGCACGATCTCGACGCCCGACGTACCGGAGAGCTGGAGCGTCTCGAGGATGTTCTCGGCGCCGCGCTCGTTCGCGCACACGAGGCCGACCCGCGATCCCGGTCGGAGACCCGCGATCTCATGGACGAGCTCGAGGTAGCCCGGTCCGACCAGCATCGCCACGACCGGCAGGCGGCCGGCGGCGAGGACCTGCGCCTCGTCGGCGTGGAACGTCGTCGTCGCGACGAGGTCGTAGTGGAACTTGTCGAGACGCTCGGGCAGGTCGTCGATGAGCGCGCCCTCGGCCTCGATCATGCCGGGGAACGCATCGACGAGGCGCTCCGCGTCATAGCCGGCATCGGCGTTCGTGCATTCGGCGAAGAGGACGCGGACGAGTGGCCCGGGTCGCTTGCGCTCCGTGGCAGCGGCGAACGTCGCGGCGGCGACCTCGTCAGCGGTGAAGCCGGCGTGGGAGGCGCGACGAAGCAGCTCGGCGACGATCCCAGCGAGCGCCTCATTGCCGCGTCGCTGAGGCGGACGGTCCGCGACGTGCGTCCCGGCTCCGTGACGGCTCGTGACGTAGCCGCCATCGGCAAGGCGACGGTAGACCGCGCGGATGGTGTTCGGGTTCACGCGCAGGGCGGCACCGAGCTCACGGACCGGCGGCAACCGGGAACCGGGCAGCAGGCGGCCCGAATCGATCTGGTAGGCGAGCTGCCAGAAGATCTGGGTCGAGATCGGGACGTCCGAGTCGCGCTCGACGTCGAGGCCGCCGCCGGCAGCGACCGACGCTGTGGTCGACGAGGGACTGGCGGGTTCCATTGACATAGCCAGGTAGTCCAAATATCCTCGGTGGCCAGACGACTATAGCAATCCAGACCCCTGTCAGCCCGTGGCGCGCAGGCCGCGGGCTGACGGATTCTCGGAGCGGGACAGGTCCGGCGGCGCTGCCCCGACCGCCTCGAGCGCGGACACTGCGAGCGCGGCGCCATCGCCCGTCTCGCCTTCGACCAGCCGCAGGTCGTCCAGCAACCGCCGCTCGAGATCCCCATTGCTGATCGCATCGATCAGCCTCGCGGCCCGGA
>DATNFQ010000230.1:0-15991 GCA_035606295.1 Patescibacteria group bacterium | reverse complement strand
TTGATCCACAGCGGGTGGTACTTCTCGAGCATCTCGCACAGCTCGTCGTCGATCCGCTGCGGCAGAAAGACCGGGACGCGTGAGCCGATCCGGATGATCTCGATATGCGGGATCTCGCGAAGCCCGCGCAAGATCGATTCGAAGAGCTTCGGCGCCAGCGTCAGGCCGTCGCCGCCCGAGATGAGCACGTCGCGGACCTGCGGGGTGCGGCGGAGGTACTCCAGCTGCGCCTCGTGCTCACGGCGATTGAAGTTCTGGGTAGGGTCGCCGACGATGCGCGACCGCGTGCAATAGCGGCAGTAGCTCGCGCACTGCGTCGTCACGAGCATCAGCACGCGATCCGGATAGCGATGGACCAGCCCGGGGACCGGCGAGTGGCGGTCCTCGGCAAGGGAGTCTTCCATCATCGCCGTGAACGCTTCCTGCTCCCGGCCGATCGGGATGACCTGACGGCGGATCGGGTCGTTCGGGTCCTTCGGGTCGATCAGGCTGATGAAGTACGGCGTGATGTCGACGCGGAACTTGTCGGTCGCCGACAGACCCTCGCGCTCCTCGTCGGTCAGGTCGAGGATCCGCTCGATCTCCTCGAGTTCGTTGACCCGGTTCGACAGCTGCCAGCGCCAGTCGTTCCACTTCTCGTCGGGAACGTCCTCGTAGATCGGCGCGCGTCGGCTGACCGCGGGCTTGCCATCGGGACCGAGCGCCCGCGCAGGATCGGCCAGGTTGATGAACGGCGTCTCAGCCGCTCGTTGGGCATCCTGGTGCGCGACGGCGGTCTTGATCTCCTGGGCGTCCAAGCGGTTCCGACCTCCCGGTGTGACGAGGCAGTCGATGCATAGAGTCTATGCACTCTGCAAGTCGCCGGATGATAGCGTCGAGGTACTACCGGGTCCAGCGTCAGTCCCGGATGGCACCGATCAGATCGCTATAGCGATCGGTCCACGGGCGGCGGCCCTCGCTGTCGGCCGTTGCCCATCGATCGCCCGCGACGAGGTCGGCGAGATCCGAATACGACCGGCCGACGATGACCCACTGCGACGCGTCGGCGAGGTCGGTGAGCTCAGCCGCGGGGAGATCGCTCCCGATGATCGACACGAACCCGTTCGCCTTCGCGGCGGCCGCCACGATCGGCTCGAGGTCGAGGAAGCGGTTCGAGATGTGGACGGCGATCACGCCACCGGCCGCGACCGTCCGCATCGCTGTCGCCATCGATTCGACCGTGAGGAGGTGGACGGGGACCGCGTCGGACGAGAAGGCATCGAGGACGAGCAGGTCGTAGGCGCCGTCGGGCGTCGACTCGAGTCCGAGGCGGCCGTCCTCGATCTCGATGTCGATGCTCGCCGCGGAGTCGGCGAGGAACGTGAAGCTCGCGGGGTCGCGCGCGATCGACACGACCGTCGGGTCGATCTCGAAGAACTGGTATGTGTCGCCGTAGCGGCCGTACGCGGCGATCGCCCCGGCCCCCAGCCCGACCGCCCCGACCCGCATCGTCGCGTGCTCCAGCTGGACCGAAGCGATGACCTCGCCGAGCGGGCCGGCACGGTGGTAGTAGCTGAGCGGCTCGCCGGCATAGGGTCCCTGGAACGTCTCGCGTCCATGGATCGTGGTCCCGGAGTAAAGGATGTGGAGGTCCGGCGTCGGTGCCGCAACGCGGTACACGCCGTAGAAGCTGCGATCGACCCGGATCGTCCCGGGCGGCCCGACGACCGTAGCCACGACTGCGAGTCCGAGCGCGACGACGGCCGGAACGGTGAGCACGCGCCACCAGCCGGGTGGCGTCGCCAGGATGACGGCGGCTGCGAGGACGAGCAGTCCTTCGAGTGGCACACGGAACGCCAGCGGGGCGACGATGCCCGCTGCGAAGCCGCCGACCGCCCCGCCGAGCGCGACGAGCAGCGCGTATCCCGTCAGATGACGCGGGGTCGGTCGGTCTGTAGCGAGACGTCCGTGCAAGGCAAGCCCGGCGGCACCGAGCGTCGCCAGCAGCAGGGCGATCGAGACACCGATCGGAGGCGTGATCACGCCGAGCTTGCGGAACGCGACGGCCATCGCCAAGGGGATCAGTGCCAACGCCGCGGCGCGTGGCGCGATCGGCGTGGCCCTGGCGTAGGCGAGGATCAGCGTCGCGAGGTACACGACGAGCGGTCCGACCCACAACAGCGGCACTGCGGCGACGTCCGTCGAGATATCGGTCGTGACGCCGATGAGGAGGGCGGCCGGGATGCCTGCGAGGACGACCCATGAGATGCGGCGGGACGCCGTTGGTGGCGGTTCCTCGACGTGGATCGCCACGTCGAACGGTCGACCCTTGCGGACGACGACGACGCCTGTGGCAGCGGTCAGGACGACGAACAGCGCGAAGCCGATCGACCACCACCGTGCCTGGTCGGGCAGGTCCAGGTTCGGCTCGACGATGGTCGGGTAGGCAACGAGGCCGATGAGGCTGCCGAGGTTGGACGCGGCAAAGAGCCGGTACGGCTCGATGCCACCAGGAAGCAGCGCGAACCAGCGCTGGGTCGTCGGGCTCGCGCTCGACAGCGCGAAGAACGGGAGTCCGACCATCGCCGTGAGGACAAGGACGAGCCAGAGGGCGGTCGGCGCGGCCTCGGGCGCCCGCGCGAACGACGGCAACGCGAGTGGCGCCGGGAGGAGGACGACGAGCGCGAACGCGACGAGAACGACCTGCGCGACGACGTGTCGCCGGAGCCGGAGCCTGGTCGACGTCAGGTGGGCCCACGCGTACCCGCACAGCAGGACCGACTGGAAGAAGACGAGGGCGGTCGTCCAGACGGCACTCGTCCCGCCGTACGTCGGCAGGAGTGAACGAGCGACCAGTGGTTCGACGAGGAACGCGAGCGCCGCCGCCAGGAATGCGACTGCGACATAGAGGGCGGTCTCCGGCAGGGAGACCGTCCGGGCTATTCCCCGATCACCGCCCAGAGCAACCCCATCATGATGAAGAAGCCGGAGAAGAGGGCGATCAGGCCAAGGCCGCCATACGGCGTGCTCGCGCCGACGTGCGGCACCAGCTGGAGGACGATCCCGAAGCCGACCGCCCAGACGATGAACAGGAACGTGAAGAGGAACTTCGCGTTGGTGTTCGTCACCCGGCGGACCCAGCGGGCGCCACCTTCGCTCGACAGCGCGGCCTTCAGCATGATGAAGATCATCAGCGTGACGACGGCAGCACTGATCCCGAAGGGGATCGGCTGCTGGAAGGCCACGAGGAACAGCTGCATCGCTCGGCGATGCTAGCAGACGGCACGCTCAGGGATGTGCCGCCGCAACCCGCGATCCGAGGCCCAGGATCGGGTCCCCGCATACGATGACCCCGATGGGTCCCTTCGATCGTCTCGGCCGGTTCGTCGTGCGTCACGCACGGCTGGTCGTCGCGGCGTGGGCCGTGCTCATCGTCGTCGCGCTGCCGTTCGCGCCACAGGCACCGAGCGCGCTGCGGGCAGGCGGATTCATCCGCGACGATCTCGAATCGGCTCGAGCGAAGACCCTCCTCGAGCAGGAGCTCGGGTCACCACCATCGGCCCTCGTCGTGGCCTTCCACAGCGACCGACTCGTCGCTGGCACGCCGACCTTCGAGACGGCCGCCGCCTCGGCGATGCGGGACGTCCCGAGTGCCCCACATGTCGTCCGGGTGATCTCCCATCTGCTCCAGCCTCGCCAGATCTCGGCAGACGGCCACACCGCCTACGACATCGTCTTCCTCGACCTGCCGGCCGACGATTCACCAGACGCCCTGCCGATCCTGCGCGAACGGCTCGGCGAGGCGCCGGGCCTGACCGTCGAGCTCGCCGGCGGCCCCGCGTTCTACGGCGATGTCCAGCACGTCAGCGAGCGGGACCTCCAGCGCAGCGAGGTCATCTCGCTACCGCTCGCCGCCTTGGCGCTCCTGATCGTGTTCGGGTCCCTCGTCGCGGCCGGTGTCCCGCTCGTCGTCGGCGGTTCTAGCGTCCTGGTCGCGCTTGCGGCGATCTTCGTCGTCGCCCAGTTCACGCCGATGAGCATCTTCGTGCTCAATCTCGCGACACTCCTCGGACTCGGGCTCGGAGTCGACTACTCGCTGCTGCTGACGAGTCGCTTCCGCGAGGAGCTTTCGAAACGGCCGGCCGACGACGACGATCGGGTCGAGGAAGCCGTTCGGATCACCGTCGCGACGGCGGGTCGGGCCATCTTCTTCAGCGGTCTGACCGTACTTCTCGGCCTGCTCGGTCTGGTCCTGTTCGAGTTCATGATCCTGCGCTCGGTCGGGATCGCCGGCGCGGTCGTCGTGGCCTTCGCCGTCTCGTCTGCCCTGACGCTCCTGCCCGCCCTGCTGACCCTGTTCGGCCGGCATCTCGACCGATACGCGGTCCGGCGGGTCAAGACGAGACCGGATGCCGACGGCCCGTGGGCGCGACTCGCGCGGTGGGTGATGCGCCGCCCGGTCGCGGTGCTGATCCCGACGCTCGCGTTCCTGCTCCTGCTCGGTTCGCCGTTCCTACACGTCCGGTTCAACTCGCCCGACGCGAGCATCCTCCCGGCCGACGTCCCGTCTCGTGCCGCCTTCGACCGCCTCCGCGACGCGTTCGGGGAGGGCGAATTCGCCCCGATCGCCGTCGCGATACGGACCGACGGCCCCGCCACCAGCGCCGCGAATCTCGCAGCCCTGTACGACTATTCGCGGCGTATCGCGGCCGACCCGCGCGTGACCCGCGTCGACAGCCTCGTCGATGTCGATCCGCGCATGACGCTGGCGCAGTACCAGCTGCTTTACGACGACCCGAACGGCCCCCGAGACCGGTTCACCGCCACGGTCCTGGCGGCCACCACACGCGCCGACCTGACGGCCTTCACGATCACCACTCCGTTCGGCCCGAACCGTGAGGAGGGGCGCGCGCTCGTCCGCGATCTCCGGTCGGGGTCCGGTCCGCTTGCCGCACCACCCGGGACAAGGATCCTTGTCGGCGGGGGAGCTGCCGACGTGGCGGACGTGGTCGATGGTGTCGCAGCGGATTTCCCACGGACCGCGGCATTCATCATCGTGACGACCTACCTCGTCCTCTTCGCCCTCCTGCGGTCGGTCGTGCTCCCCGCGAAGGCCCTCGTGATGAACGCGCTATCGATCACGGCGAGCTTCGGGGCCCTCGTCTGGATCTTCCAGGACGGCAACCTCTCTGCGCTCCTGGGCTTCCAGCCGGTCGGGTTCGTCGAGACCACCCAACCGGTGATCCTGTTCTGCGTGCTGTTCGGCCTGTCGATGGACTACGAGGTCTTCCTCCTATCGCGGATGAAGGAGGTCTGGGATACGACGCACGACAACACCGAGGCGGTCGCGCGCGGCCTGGAGCGGAGCGGCCGCATCGTCACGTCGGCGGCCCTGATCGTCGTTGTCGTGGCCGGTTCGTTCGCGTTCGCCGACATCGTCCTGATCAAGGCCCTTGGTCTCGGCGTCGCGATCGCCGTCGCCCTTGATGCGACCGTCGTTCGCGCCTTGCTCGTGCCGGCGACGATGCGTCTGCTCGGGCGCTGGAACTGGTGGATGCCCGCCACGCTGGAGCGTTTCGTGGCGAACCGCTTGCCCGCGTCCGAGGCCGATGCGGAAGCGGCGGTGGCGCGATGAGGCGCGTGGTCGCGCTCGGGCTCACGGCCGTGCTGGTCGTCGCGTGCTCATCCACCGGCGGCCCGATCCTGGCCGATGCGCCGGCACCCCGACCGTCGATCGCTCCACCGACCGCGCGACCCGCGACGATCCAGGATCCGCTCCCTATCGAGCTGCCACGGGACGACGGGCCCCACGACCGACTCACCGAGTGGTGGTATTACACGGGCCACCTGGTCGCGACCGGGCCGCAGGCGTCGGCGGTGCGGCGCACGTTCGGCTTCGAGTTCGTGATCTTCCGCGCCGAGCGGGGCGCTTACCCGACCACCTGGGCGTCCCACCTCGCGATCACCGACGAGACCGGGGATGCCTTCCACTACGCGCAGCGCCTCGAGGTGGGCGAGAGCGTCGATCGGTCGCCTCGCGATGATGACGGCATACCGAGCGGGTTCGACCTCGCGCTGACCGGTCTCGACCCGACGGATCCATCGACGATCGGTCGCCCGGCGTGGTCCATGGCGGGATCGGACGGGACGGACCGACTCAGCGCGTCCGTCGCGCCGGCGGAGGCCACGGCCCAGGGGACGATCCCGATGGGTCTCGACCTTCGGCTGGCGACACGCAAGCCTCCGGCGCTTCACGACGGCGATGGCTGGATCGATTTCGGCCCGGGTGGAGGCTCCTATTACTACTCGCGGACCGACATGGCGGCCAGCGGAACGCTCACGCTGGACGGCACGACCTTCCAGGTCGACGGTTCGGGGTGGTTCGACCACCAGTGGGGCGACTTCATCAGCGTCGGTGGCGGCGGGTGGGACTGGTTCGCGGTCAACCTCGACGACGGCACCGACCTGACGCTTTCCCTGGTCCGCGACGCCGACGGTAGCTATCCGCTGATCTACGGCACGCGTGTCCGCCCCGACGGCACCACCGAGCACCTCGATCGCGACGCGTTCACGGTGGACGTCGCCGGCAGCTGGACGAGTCCGACGACGGGAGCGACATACCCCGCGGGGTGGTCGATCCACCTGCCGGAGGACAAGCTGACGATCGACCTGACCCCGACCGTGGCCGCGCAGGAGCTCGATACGAGGGCGACGACCGGCGTCGTCTACTGGGAGGGATCGCAGCGAGTCACGGGTCGAGGAGGTCCGGGCCGGGGGGCCGACGTCGGCGGCGAGGCGTATGTCGAGCTCACCGGATACGGCCCTGCCGGCTCGACGGGCGCGTCGGCGACTCCCGCTCCGTCCCCCTGACGGATCAGCTGGGCGCGGAGTCCAGCGGCGGCAGGTCGAGACCGGCGGTGGTCGCGAGTGCCCGGGTGTCGGCGTCGAGCCTCGCGAGGCGATCGAGTACGGCGAGCATCCGCGTGCCGGCATCCTGATACGCGCGATCGTTGGTGAGGGACGCCGCAAGGGCGTCCTGCGCGATCCGGTCGATCGACCCGTAGAACGACGCGAGGGCGGCGGACAGGTCGGCAGCATCGTCCCAGGTCCCGACCGTCGAGGCGATGCCGTCCCCGAAGGACGCGGTCGCCGCGATGTTACGGAGCAGCGGCGCGATCTCTGCCGGTGACGGGTCGCGCGCAGCCAGCGCCTTTGCAAGCAGGTCGGCGTCGGTCAGCAGGCGCTGGTTGACGGTCGTCGATCGGCGCAGTGCGGTCAGCGCGGCAGTCGGGACGCCCGGATCGAGGGGCATCACGCTCGGCTGTGGCAGAGCGCTCGTGAGGGGGACGTTGCTTGGGACGGCGACGGCGGACGGAACGACGGCGACGGGTGGCCCGACCACCGTCGCACTGGTCGCCCCACCGGCGAGGGTGAGTGCACCGACGACCCCGCCGCCGATGGCGAGTCCCACGACGAGACCGAGCCCGACGAAGCCAGTCACCTTGAGCACCGGGACGCCCGCGACCAGGCGTGTCCCGCACCCGGCGCACTTGGAAACGCCTACGGCGAGCGGCCGAGCGCAGCGAGGGCAGAGGAAGATGTTCGCGTCGGGCGTTCCGATCGCGACGCCATCGCTCGAGAGTTCGCGCGGCCGGTCGACCGGGCCGTGCAGCGCGTCGATCGTCATGACCCCACAAGTCTCCGCCGAACCGGCCCGAATCCCAGTCTGACGATGGTCCTCCGAGCCCCACCCGGACGGTCCGGTGCAGTGCTGCGCCACCTCGACACGCTAACTGAGACTCGGTATCATCTGGCCTCCATGACCCACCCCACGACCGTCCAGGCCGCGCTCGACGATGCGGGGTACCGCCGTACCGGAGCGCGGCGCTCGATCGCCGACCTGATATCAGCTCGGAACGGCCCCTTCACCGCGGCCGATCTCGTCGCCGATGCCCGATCGAAGCGACTCGGTGTCGGCCGGGCGACGGTCTTCCGGACGCTCGACGTCCTTGCGGAGCTGCACGCAGTCGAGCGCCTCGACCTGCCGAGCGGTGAGCACGCCTATGTCGCCTGCGAGCCCGTGCACCACCACCACGTGGTCTGCTCGCAGTGCGGCGCGAGTCGCGACGTCGACGATGCGGGCTGGCGTGCAGTGGTGCGCGATATCGAGGGGACGACGGGCTATCGGATCGACGACCACCGGCTCGAGCTGTTCGGTCGCTGCCCAGCCTGCCGGAAGACGATCGACTGATGCCCGGCGCCGCGGTCGCCGCGCTCGCGGTGTCCTTCGGGGCGTTCGCGTCGGCCATCGTCGGTGGCTGGCTCGCGCTCCGCGCGGTCCGCTACGTCGGCGTGATCATCGCAGCGGGAGCCGGCATCCGGATCGGCGCGGCGTTCTTCGACCTGATCCCGGAATCGATCGCCCACCTGGGCTCCATCGACGTCGCGATGCTCGTCATCGCGGCGGGCTTCCTGACCTTCTACGCGGTCGACAAGCTCACGACGCTGCACGTCGGGCATGAGACGGCCGCCGAGCTCGACCACGACGCCGCGACCCATCAGCACACGGGCGTCGTCGGGGCGACCGGGATGGGTATCCACAGCTTTCTGGACGGTGTGGCGCTCGCGGCGGCGCTGGCCGTCGGCGGCGGGCTCGGGATCGTGATCGCGGCCGTCGTGATCGTGCACCGCTTCAGTGATGGGATCGGCGTGGTGAGCTTCCTGCTCGCGAGCCGGGCACCGACCGATACGGCCTGGCGCTGGGTGTTCCTGATCGCGGTCGCGCCGGTGGTCGGCGTCCTGGTGGGGCTGGTCATCACGGTGCCGGACGAGGTGCTCGGCGCCGTCCTTGGCTTCTTCGCCGGGTTCTTCCTGTATGTGGGTGCTGCCGAGCTCTTGCCCGAGGCGCATCGCCGGGGCGGGTCCGTGGCCGTGGTC
This sequence comes from Patescibacteria group bacterium, assembly GCA_035606295.1. GTDB lineage: Bacteria > Chloroflexota > Limnocylindria > Limnocylindrales > CSP1-4 > SPCO01. Next base: position 7,075 of record DATNFQ010000230.1, on the reverse strand, counting down.
ACGGCGACGCTCGGTGGCGCGGTCGCGATCTATCTGTTCTCGTTGGCGGTCGGCGCGATCGGGGTCGAGATCTAGGCCGGCAACGGGAAAGGCGATCAAACCCGTTTGGGGGGACTGAAACCTTTTCGAACCTCGTCGTCTCAGCAGAGTAGAGCCTTCCTGCCCGGAGACGATCATGCGCTCGCCAGACCCCCAGCGGCCGCCCCGGCCGACCGGCACCAGTGGCCCATTCAGGTTGAGTGGTCGGGCGACCGCCGCGCTGTTCGCCGTCCTCGGTCTCGCATTGGTCGTGGCGACCGACCAGGTCCTGCCCGCGACGAGCGATCGCCAGGCTGAGCTCCGCTTCTGGCTTGCAGCGCGGGCGACCGGGCTCGTCGCCTTTGGGCTGCTGACCGTCCAGGTATTGATCGGCCTGTTGCTCAGTCATCCGACGAACAAGTCGACCTGGAAGCTATCGAAGCGCGTCTTTCCCTGGCACGATCATCTGTGGGTCTTCGTGACCGCCTTTCTCATCGTCCACGTCCTTTCGCTGGTTGCGGACCCGAAGTCTCACGTCGGGCTGATCGGTGCCGTCATCCCGGGCCTGTCCGAGTACAGGAGCGTGCCCGTCGCGCTCGGGACCCTGGGCCTGTACGCACTCCTCGTGACGGCCGTGTCGGCTCGCTACACGAAGCTGCTTCCACCCGGCGTCTGGCTTCGGCTCCACCGTCTGTCGATCGTCGTATTCGCGATGGCGTGGGCGCATGGCGTCCTCGCCGGCACGGACACGCCGACGCTTCGTCTCGCCTACATCGCGACGGGCGTCTTCGTCGCGCTCGCGGCGGCGTACCGCTACTGGGTCGTCCGCGCGGCACGCGCCGCCCAGTCGCGCTCAGCCATGGAGGTTGCTCGGACATGACTGCAGCACCCATCGGCCGTCGGATCACGGTCGTGCTCGGGATCGCGATCGTGTTGGTACTCGTTGTCGGCGCGATCCGCCTCGCAGCCGCGTGGGCCGCGGACGCAGCACCACTGACGATCGCGCCCGCGTCGGCGACACAGCTCGCCGCGGACCTCGCGGCCGAGCGGGCACGTGCCGACGCGGTGACGCGCCAGCTCGAGGAGCTCGACGCTCGATCTCAGGACCTCTCCGCTGCGCTGGGACAGGCACGCGACCGTGTCGCCGCCGACGCGGCCAACGCCGCGAAGCTGAAGGACCGCCTGGCGACCGCGAAGTCTCGCCTTGCGACGCTCGAGGCCCAGCTCGCCCGCGCCCGGGTGGCGCGCGGGTCGACAGCGCTCGCGCGGAACACGGGCGCGGCGGCGACCCACAGCTCGGGCGGCGAGCGTGACGCGGAAGCCGAACATGGGGACTGATACGCGACGCGGACTTCACGTCGGCGTGCTCGTCGGGGTCTCGACGGTCACCTACGCGGCGGTCCTGGCGGGCGTCACCTCCCTGCAGTCCGCGAGCGACGCAGCGCTGATCTCAGCGCGTGATCCGATCGCCCGAACTGTCGCATCGGTCGCGTCCGACCACGACGTCCTCGAACGACGAGTCGGCGCCGCTGCGGACCGGTATTCGAGCGTGGCCGGCGAGTACGCCAGCCTCGGGCCGGCCATCGACGACCTCGAGCTGACGCTCGACCTGCTCGCGGCCACGACCCGGCGGGTCGGCGCGTCCGCCGCGCAGCTTCCGGCTCGTGTCGCGCTGCCGTCGGTGCGATCCGCCCCAGGCCGCCTCACGGCCCCCGCGACACATGCGGTCACGGGCGCGTCGGGTGCCTGACGAGGTCGATCGACTCGTCACCTCGTTCGAGGGTCGATCGATGGGATCGCGACTTCGGATGATCGCGCTCGGACCCCGAGCTGAAGCAGCGTGGGCGGAGGTCGTCGACGAGTTCGCTGCTGCGGACCAGGCGCTGTCGCGGTTCCGGGACAGTGCCGAGCTCGTCGGACTCGATCGGTTCGCTGGGACCGGCGTAGCGATCCGGGTCGGGCGTCGCCTCGAGCGAGCGGTCGTCACGGCCGACCGCGCCAGGCGCGTGACGGGCGGTCGGTTCGATCCGAGGATCTTGGGCGACCTCGAGGCGCTGGGCGAGCACGGAGCCGACGTCGGCCTCGAAACGCAGCCAGGCGCGGTCGATGACGACAGGCGCTGGCTCGATGAACCGATCACTCGTCGGATCGGTCGTGGTTATCTGAGTCTCGATCGACCGATCGACCTCGGCGGGCTCGGCAAGGGTCTGGCACTGCGCTGGGCGGCTGCCCGATCGCAACGCCTCGGCGTCGCGGGCTTCCTGATCGACGCGGGTGGCGACGTCGTGGTCCGCGGCGACGGGCCCGACCGCGGCATGTGGCGGATCGGGATCGAGGATCCGGCCGCGCCGACCGGATCACCGCTCGCCGTCGTCGAGCTCGACGACCTGGCGATCGCGACCTCGTCGATCGGCAACCGCCGATGGGAGCATGATGGCCGGTCGGTCCATCACCTGATCGACCCGACGACCGGGCAGCCGGCCTGGAATGGCCTGCTGGCCGTGACCGTTGCCGAGAGAGACCCGGCATGGGCCGAGGTCTGGTCGAAGACGCTATTCCTCGCCGGCGGCATGACGATCGCGGACGAGGCGCGCCGTCGCGGGGGGGCGGCCTGGTGGGTGAGGGACGATGGGATCCTGGAGATGACCGCGGCAGCGCGGTCCTGGACGATCTGGGTGAGGGACGAGGCCGAGCTCGATCAGGGCGTACGGCCGACCGCCGCTTCCAGCTCACCCCGCGTCGGCATGCCCTCGCGGGCGCCCGCCTTCGTCACGGCGAGCGACGCGGCCGCCACCGCGCGAAGCGCGGCCTCCTCGAGCGGATAGCCAGCCGCGAGCGAGGCGGCCAATGCGCCGTTGAGCGTGTCGCCGGCACCCACGGTGTCGATGGCTGTGACCGGCAAGGCCGGGATCCGGACCGAGCCATCCGCCGTGCGCAGCTCCGCGCCCTCCGAACCGAGGCTGACGATGATCCGCTCGGCGCTGACCCCGGCCTCGTGGAGCGTCGTGAGCTCACCCTCGTTGGGCGTGATGATCCCGGCGAGCGCCACGGTGGCCGCGTCCAACCCGGATGCTGGCGCAGGGTTCAGGATCGTCGTCGCGCCGCGCTTCCCGGCCGCACCAAGGGCCGCGGCGACCACCGCGGTCGGGATCTCATGACCGACGAGCACGACGTCGCCGGGTCCCGGTGCGAGCACCGCGATCGATCCTGCGACCTGCTCGGCCGTCACCGCCCCGTTCGCCCCACTCGCGACCGAGATGCTGTTCTCGCCATCCGCGTCGACGAGGATCAACGCCACGCCGGTCGCCTGATCGGCGAGCGTCCGGATCTGCGAGACGTCGATCCCCTCCGCCGCGAGCGTGTTCCGGGCGGACCGCCCGAAGTCGTCGTCCCCGACCGCTCCGATGAACGCGACGGGGGCACCGAGTCGGGCCGCGGCGACGGCCTGGTTCCCGCCCTTGCCCCCGTGATGCTGGGCGAAGCGTCCGCCGATGACGGTCTCGCCGGGCGCGGGCAGCTTCTGTCCGGTGACGACGAGGTCGATGTTGATCGAGCCGACGACGATCACCCGGCCCGTCATGAGCCGGTGACGAACTCCCCGCCGTCGACGCTGATGATGTCGCCGTTGATGAAGTCGGTGCCCTCGCCGGACAGCGCGAGGATCGCGTTCGCGACGTCCTGGGGCGTGGTCATCCGGCCGGTCGGGTTCCGCTTCATCGTGATGTCGATCATCGTCTGGGACTCGGGGATCTTGAGCAGCGCCGGCGTCACCGTCACGCCGGCGCGGATGCAGTTCGCCGTCGCGCCCGTTCCCTGGCGGGCTAGCTCCATGGCGAGCTGGCGGATGTGCGATTCGAGCGCCGCCTTCGCCGAAGAGACGACGCCGTACGACGGGACGACACGGGTCGAGCCCTCGGAGGTCATCGCATAGATCTTCGAACCCTGCCCGAGGAACCCGCCCCGCCACAGATCCTGGACCCAGTAGACGAGGCTGTTCGCCATGACGTCCTGGGTCATCTCCATCTTCTTGCGGTCGACGCCGGCCTTGGGGTCCTCGGAGAGGAACGGCACGAGCGAGCCGAAGGCGAGCGAGTGCATCACGACCCTGACATAGGGCTCGCGACCTTCGCTCCTCGATCGCTCGAACCGGTCTCGGAGCGCCGCCAGCGCGGAGGCCCGTTTCTCGTCATCGGCCGCGTTCATGTTGATGTAGAGGGCCTCGGAACCTGCGGCCTCGATGCCGGTCTTGATCTCCTCGACGTGGGCCAGACCCGCGCGGAAGTCGAGGTGGATGCCGCAGATCTTGTAACCCGCCTTCGCCAGCGTCAGGGCCGTCGCCTCCCCCATGCCGGAGGACGCGCCGAGGATCAGCGCCCAGCGCTCGCGGTCGTCGGTCATATCGGGCGGGCCTCCAGTGGGGGACGGGTCGGGGCCGGCCGAGTCTAGCAGCGGGTCAGGCGCCGACGACCCAGACGCGTGCAGGGTTGCACGGCTGGGTCGTGACTCTGTCGCGAGGACGCTGGGTCAGCGCGCTCCGGCGAGCCGGAGCGGCGCGAGCGCCTTGGTGAAGAAGTAGCCGACGAGCCTGCGGGGCGTGCCGGGCCTCGGGGTCTCTTCCTCGGACGACGTGCCGTCAAGGCTCACCGCGGTGCGCCGATGCGAATGCTCCATCGACACATCGACGATGAGGAGCGGCAGGAACGCGACGGTCTGCTCGGGATGGAACGACATCAGGTACCTCCTGGGCCGCCACGTGAGCAACGACCGGTTCGGATCGGGACCGCCTCACCGTACGGTCACAGGAGGGCCAGGCGTAGGTACGAACGACCGGAAACGCGTATGGACGGATGTCGAGGTCAGACCGCGCCGGTCTCCCGCAGGTGGGCGATCTCGTCACCGCTGTACCCGAGCCCGTCGAGGATCTCGTCCGTGTGCTCGCCGAGGAGCGGCGGCGCAGTCCTGATCGCACCCGGCGTCGCCGCGAAGGCGAGCGGGATCCCCGCCTGGCGGATCACGCCCATCGACGGGTGCTCGACCTCGGCCGCCATGCGCAGCGCGGCTGCCTCCGGCGACGCGAAGGCCTCGAGCACATCGGCGACGGCCCCGTTCGGGACATCGGCCTGGTCGAGGACCGCTGCCCATTCGGCGCTCGACCGGGTCGCCAGCCGCTTCGCGATCAGCGGGCGAAGCGCCTCCCGATGGACGACCCGATCGCCGTTCGTCGCGAAGCGCGGATCCGCGCCAAGCTCCGGGGCGCCGATCGCCTCGCAGAAGCGCGGCCACTGGCGCTCCGACCCCACGCCCACGGCAACCTCGCCATCGGCCGTCGCGAACGTCTCGTACGGAACGATGTTCGGGTGCGCGTTGCCGAGGCGGCCAGGAGCGCGACCCGTGACGAATGCGTTCTGGGCCTGGTTGACGAGGACGGCGAGCGTCGACCCGAGCAGCGATACGTCGACGCGCTGTCCTCCCGACTCGCCACGGCCGATCAACGCCGCGAGGATGCCGATCGCGGCGTACAGCCCTGTGACGACATCGCTGATCGCGACGCCGACCTTCGTGGGACGTCCGCCGTCGGCGTCTCGCTCACCGGTTATCGACATGAGGCCGCCGACTGCCTGGATGACGAAGTCGTAGCCGGGACGGCCGGCTGCGGGACCCGTCGTGCCGTACCCGCTGATCGCGAGGTGGATGAGCCGCGGGTTGAGGCCGTGGAGCGTCGCCTCGCCGAACCCCATCCGGTCGAGCGACCCCGCGCGCAGGTTCTCCACGAGGACATCGCCCTCGATCAGGAGCCGGCGAAGGACCTCGCTGCCTTCGGGTGCCTTGAGGTCGAGTCGGAGCGACCGCTTGTTGCGGTTGACCGCGAGGTAGTAGGCCGCGGTTCGCGACGGACCGTCACCGACCCATGGCGGGCCCCAGCCGCGTGTCGAGTCTCCGTCAGGAGGCTCCACCTTGATGACGTCCGCTCCGAGGTCGGCGAGGACCATCGTCGCGTACGGACCTGCGAGGACCGTGGAGAGGTCGACGACCCGGATCCCGGCCAGCGGGCCGTGCGTCGGGTGGGGATCGGCGGGCATCGCGGCGATGGTAGCGCCGCGCACCCGCGCTACAAGGTGCTGCCCGCGGGATCCACGAGCTGTGGAGCGACCGGGTCGGGAACGCTGAGATCGTGCTCAGGCGTCTCGACGATGTGGTCGATGGCCATGCGATTGACGATGAGCGTGCCGACCCTGACACGCTGCCACTCCGCGCCGATCGGGTAGTCGATGACGGCGTCGGTCAGCGGCACCATCGGACCGCGCCGGCGGAGTGCCATCAGCGCGTCGAGGAAGGGCGCGGTGTGGAGACAACCGCGGACCTTGTACGGCCCGGTCGTGATCTCGACATGCGTCGGGCGAGTCCGGGTCCGTCGCGCCTGGTCGCCTCGCGGTCCGGTCGCGTGGACGAGCAGCAGTTCGTCGCGCGGGACAACGACCTCATGAGCCTCGGCGGCCTCGCGGCCTGCGAGCGACTGCACGAGTACGTCGATGAGCTGCAATTCGGCGTGGTCGTTGAGCATGTCGGTCAGCCGGTCGGACCGGAGCCGGATGCGGCCGGACAGCGTGTAGTCGTCGGCATACGCGACGAAGTCCACCAGGGGAGGAAGGACCGCGGCGCCGGGTGGCGTGGCCCCGGTCAGGTCAGGGCCCTCGGCGCCGCGGTCGAAGATCAGGCTGAGACGTTGTCCAAGACTCTGGATCATGTCGTGGATGGTCGGCCGATGGTCCGGGCTCGGGGCTGACCCGGAGGTACCGTCACGGTCGGCGCGTTGCCCGCCGGCAACGGTGCGCCGATGCACGTCCCACGCGCGGCATGACCCGAAAGTACCGGCTCCCCGTTCCGCGCTAGCATCGCGCTCATGAGCACTGCCCACGTCCCGACGCTGATGACCGTCCATGCCCACCCCGATGACGAGACGATCGGCACGGGAGGAACGATGGCGAAAGCCGTCACGGCGGGGCGTCGCGTCGTCCTCGTCACCTGTACCCGCGGGGAGATGGGCGAGATCGTCGTG
>DATNFQ010000229.1:0-9390 GCA_035606295.1 Patescibacteria group bacterium | reverse complement strand
GGCCTTGGCCCTGGCCCTGCCCCTGACCTTGGCCCTGACCCTGCCCCTGCCCTTGACCTTGGCCTTGGCCTTGGCCCTGCCCCTGACCCTGACCCTGGGCGCTGCTGCTCGGGCGGGGGCTGCCTTGCCCCTGGCCCTGCTGCTGACCTTGCCCTTGCTGACCCTGGCCCTGCTGGCCGGCATCGGCGAGGTCGCGACGCGCGTCCTGGAGCCGCGACGCCGCCTCGGACAGATCGCGGTTCGTCGTGACGTTCTGCTGCGCGCCGTTCATCGCGTCGCCGAGCCGATCGAGTGCGGAGCGGGCACCTTCTGTATCGCCCTGGGCGAGGCTCTGGGCAGCGGCCCCGAGCGCGGTGGCCGCGGCACCGTCCGCTGCCTTCGCGGTCGACTGCATCTCGGCGAGCTGTTGAGCCAGCTGGCGACGTTCCGCTTCACTCATCGAGTCGAGCTTGTCGCCGAGCTTGTCGAGGTCCTCGCGCGTCTTCTCCGGATCGCCGTCTCGGTTCGCGTCAGGGTTCCCCGTCGCCGCCCTTGACAGGGACCGTGACAGGGACGTCATGGCCGATGCCCGCTGTTCCGTGGCAGGATCGATCCGCGCGCGGATGTCGCTCTCGACTGCGCCGAGCTGCCGCAGGTTCGCGGCCAACTCGTCCGGCTTCTCTCGCAGCTGACGCGCGAGCTCGCGAAGCTCCTCGGCGAGTTTCGTTCTCGGGTCGTCTGCGGTCCGGCCCTTGTCCTGGAGGTCGCGCGCGACCGCCTCGATGCGCTCTGCTTGGCGCGCGGCCGCGTCGCGGACGTCACGCTGCTTTGCGATGACGGCGGTCTGCGGGTTCGGCAATGCCAGGACGGGGACGAGCAGGGCGACCGCGGCGATCGTCGCGATCGCGGGGTTCCGCGAGTAGCGCGGCTTGAACAGCCGTGGCGCTACTCGCAACACAGCCAGCGCGTCGCGCCGCTGACGGCGCACGAACCGGTCGGTCTCCGCCGCTTCGTCGAACGCGGCGACCGGGGCGTCGAGGTCCATGTCCTCGACCGGTGGCGTCGCTGATGCGGGGTAGCCGACGGCAAGCTCCATCGCCGAGGAGACGCGGTCGCCGAGGCCACCCTCCACGTCGACGGCCAGTGCCGTCTCGCCGATCGATGGGCGTGCCCTGAGCACCGCGATGAGCAGGATGAGCGCGACGACGATCGGGATCGTGACCGCGATCACGGGTGCGGCTTCCAGCGGCACGAAGCGCGCCACCGTCCAGAGGACCGCTTCGCCGACGGCGATCGCCGCGAGGGCGACCCATGACCGGCGCACGATCCGGCGAAGCCAGAGGCGTGCCCGATGACCGCCGAGCTCGCCGCGGATCTGTTCGAGCGTCGGGTCGAGCGGGCCGGTCAGCGACTGGCGCGGGTCCGGCGGCACGACGACCCGATCGGCCGGTGTCCTGCGCCGGCGCCCAGGTAGCGCCGCTGTGCGCGGAAGTCCGATCGTCATGGTGCCGGACTCTCCGGGCTTTCCGGACTCTTTCCGCGTCGCCGCGGCCTGCGCAGGAATCGCCAGCGGCGCGTCGGTGAGACGGCCTGGACGGACAGCAGGATGAAGAACACCGACATCCCGAGCCACATCGCGACGGTCTTCGGCCAGAGCGTGTCCTGCCGCGCCCCGAAGGGCTGATCCGGAGCGGCGACGTCGTTCGCCACGGGATTGCCCTGGTCGTCGATGGCGACCGCGACACCCGGAGCGAACCCCTTCTCGGGAACGGCCGGCACCGGCATCGGCATCGGCGCCGGGACGGCAACGCCACCACCGCCGACGTTGTTGATGATCACGCCGTTGTCGGCCGTCGGAGCCAGGCCCTGCACGACGGAGCACCAACCGCCGCCGAACGTCGACTCGGTCCCGCACAGGACGTCGGCCTGGGCGAGGAATGGGTTGATCCACGCCAGCGGGTACGGAGTTCGGATCCCCAGCGGCCCCGGACGGCGATTGCCGGTCGCGTCGAACGAGCCCATCGCCTGCCAGAAGACCAGCAGGAACACCGTGCCGATGGTGATCGCGAGCACACCGAAGATCGTGATCGCCGTGGATGCCGTCGTGCGCTTGACGAGGCTCGAGCACAGCAAGCCGAACGAGCCGAGCCCGAGGGCCGTGACGATCAGCACGATGTAGCCGCGGACGATGTCCTCGGGCCCGACGCCGCCGAACACGAACACGACCGCCATCAACGGGACCGACGCGGCGATCAGCAGGAACACGTAGACGAGGGCCGACAACAGTTTGCCGATGACGATGGCGAACGAGCTGATGGGCGTCGTGACGAGCAGCTCGAGGGTCTGCTTCTCACGCTCGAGCGAGATGGCCCCGGCCGTCGATGATGGGGCCAGGAAGACCACCTGCAGGGTCATGAGCAACAGGACCGCAGCGAAGATCGCCTGACCGATGGCCGGGCCGGCCGTCGCCGATGCACCGGCGAATGGGTTCTGGAACTGTTGCTCCATGATCTGTTCGACCATCAGGGCGAAGCCGCCGAGCAGCAGCAGGTAGATCGTCAGGATGATGAAGGCGCGCCGGCCGCGCATGCGCCCGCGCAGTTCCTTGACGCCGATCGCGGCGATCCCGCCGATGGCGCGGAGGACCGCTCCGAAACGGGGGTTCGGCGGGAGCACGGGAGCCGCGGTGATCTCAGCCATCGTCGCCTCCCTACGCCGCCGCGACCGGCTCGTCGGCCGCGGTGACCTGCAGGAACAGCTCCTCCAGGTCGCTCGCCGCCCGGGAGAAGCTCACGACCGGCAACCCGGCCGCGACGGTCTCCTTGAGCAACCGGGCGGTGGCTTCGTCGTCGCCCCGGAAGCCGAGCTCGATCGTGCCGTCGTCCAGCAGCACCGCCGAGGCGACATCGTCGTCTCCGGCGAGTCGGTCGCGCGCCGCCTCGAGCGCCTCGCCCTCGAGCAGCAGCTTGACCCGAAGCACCGCCCCGAACCGGAGCCGCTTCTCGATCTCGGCGACCCGACCCTGGGCCAGGACCTGCCCGCGGTCGATGATCGCGACGCTGGTGCACAGCTCCTCGAGCTCGGGAAGGATGTGGCTGCTGATCAGGATCGTCTTGCCCATCGCCCGCAGCTCGCGGAGCAGCTCGCGGAGCTCGACACGTGCGCGCGGGTCGAGGCCGGACGCCGGCTCGTCGAGGAGCAGCACCTGCGGATCGTGGACGAGCGAGTGGGCGAGGCACAGCCGCTGCTGCATGCCCCGCGACAGCGTCTGCACGTACTCGTGGCGCTTGGGCGCGAGGTCGACGAGCTCGAGGAGGTCGGTGATCACCCTCCGCCTCGCGGCGGGAGCGATGCCGTAGCAGCGTGCGAAGAAATCGAGGTACTCCCAGACCTTCATGTCGTCGTACACGCCGAAGGAGTCCGGCATGAACCCGATGACGCGGCGAACCTGGTCGGGGTTCCGGGTGACGGACATCCCGGCGATCTCTGCCGTGCCGGCGGATGGCGCCAGCAGCGTGGCCAGGATGCGCAGCGTGGTGGTCTTTCCGGCACCGTTCGGTCCGACAAGGCCGAAGATCTCGCCGCCATCGACGGTGAGATCGACGCCCGCGACGGCGAGTGTGCCGTCATAGCGCTTGACGAGGCCTTCGGTGCGGACGATCTCCGTCATGGGTGGATGTCCCCGGTGATCGACAGGTCGAGGCTGAACCCGACCGAGTCACTCGCATCGTTGATGAACCGGACGAGCACGGTGCCCGTCGTCGGGTCGACATAGTGCGCCGGTTCGTCGACCGCGTAGCGCAGCCCGCTGCTCATGTGGGGCAGGTGGCGCCAGGTCGATGAGGTCAGGTCGAACACCTCGACCTCCGGGAGCCCGTCGAAGACACGCGCCACGCACCCCTCGACCGGCTTGTCTCCGCAGGCGACGGGGATCTGGTCCAGCGGCTTCACGAGCTTCGGATCGCCCGGCAGCCCGATCTCCCCGGAGTTGAAGCCGAGTGCGAGCTGTGACGCCGCGATCGTGCCGTCGAACGAGATCGGACGGAACGAGAGGTCGGCCTTGCCCTTCCCGAAGTTCATGCTGAACGGATCCTTGTTGAAGAAGGCGGCGTCGCTGGAGACGACCGTGTTGCGCATCAGGTCCTGACGGAACGTGGTCTTGCCGCTGATCGCGACGTCCGCCGGGAGGAACCACAGCACATTGGCACTCCGGCGCGCGACCTGGCCCTCGATCTCGACGGGAAGCAGCTCGCGGTCGGACCAGGCGAGGACGACCGCGCCCTCCGCCGGCAGCTGCCCCGTGAAGCCCCAGTTGGGGTCGAAGGTGAGCTGGTCGATGATCGTGTGGCGAGCGTATTGGCGGGCGGACCCCTCACCGGCCTGCCGCGGGTCGCCGAAGAACAGCGGTCCGACGATCTTGTCGGACAGCTGCTGCCCCATCTGGACGTTCTGGAGTGCAGCGTCGACCGTCCCGGTCTGGCCGGGCGCCAGGTCGTTCAGCTTCGCGACCGTCCCTCCAAGGACGACGGCTGGCGCTTCGAGCGTCTCCTGTGACGCGTTGGTCACGCTGCCGCGAAGCCGGCCATCCTCGAGTCGGAGGGCCGCCTGCACGAGCGGGACGGGCACGGCACTCTCGGCGCGGATCGTCCGCAGCGACCCGAAACCGACCCCGAGATCGCGGACACGCGACGGATCGCCCTGGAGGACATCGAGCCCGGCCGCCGTGCCGTCTCCTAGGAAGTCACCGTTCGTCGGCGATGACAGCAGGGCGCCGCCAGGGAATCGGATCTGGTAGTTGGCACGGGTAGGGGAGAAGACCCCGAGATAGGTCTGGGCGAGGCCTTCCGTCGCGCCCGGCGCGCCGCGGACGATCGCCGCCTCATTCACGAGCACGTTGGTGCCGCGGAGCAAGGAGCCGAAGCCGTAGGCGCCGACGGCAAACGCCACGATCAGGACCGGCATCGTCACCCACGCCCATTCCCGACGATCGATCCGCTTGAGGATCAGGTAGTTGATCGGGCCGATCAGCAGGATGTAGACGACGAGGATCGCGATCAGGCCACCGACCGGTGGCAGGGCGAGGTTCGGAAGCTGCGCCGCCGCCTGGACGATCTGACTATCGTCGCCGCTCCCCGCGGTCCCGGCCGCCCGCGTCGGGATGAGCCGGCGCCAGAGGCCTTCGGCGGCGTTCGTGCCGCTCAGCCACTTCGCGGTGGGGTCGAACCCGATCAGTGTCACCGCGCCGCCGCCGTAGCCCCGTTCCGCCGCGACGGTCTCGCCGCCGACGGTCGCGAGCGCCCGACCAGCGATGAGCTTGCCTGAGAGCGCGGGCAGGTCCTTCGCCCCGGCCGGCGCCTCACCCAGGAGCGCGACGAGCGAAGACGGGGCGATGTCGGTCGTCGCCGTCGGGCGATAGGGCAGGAGAGCGTCTGGGAAGGCGGATAGGCTCGAGGGACCGGCGGTCCCGCCCGTGATGATGAGGCGGCCGCCGCCGGCGACCCAGCCGCGCAGCGCCGTGATCTGCTCGGGCGTGAGCTCGTTCGAATCGACGTCCTGCCACACCAGGCGATCGAGGGAGCCCCATGCCTCGACGCGATCAGGGAGGTCGCTCGGCTGCAGGCCGACCGTCAGCGGCTTCACGTTGTTCACGTTCGGCAGAAGATCCAGGTCGCCGATGATGTCGCCCGGTCGCTCGGCGACGATGCCGACGATCATCTGGGTGCCGTCGTGGACCGAGTACGTCGCCTTGGTCGTGGCGATCGTCGTCGTACCGTCGACGAGACTGACCTCGACGTCCCGCCCGAAGCCGGGCGGCTGGACGTAGAGGCGATGCGTCTGATCGGACTGCGTCGGCGCTTCGACCTGGGTGCCGAAACGCGTCCGTCCCTGGGTTCCGCCGGTCAGGCGCAGCTCACCCGAGATCGGTGGCCCGTCGTTCTTGAGCCGGACGTCGATCGCCATCCATGCGCCGATCCGGGCGTGTCCCTGGAGGAGCACGGTCGCCGCCATCGTGAGACCGGCAGGTGGCGTCACGGTCGCCGGGAATGCCGTTCGGGCGGCCGCCGGTGAAGCCACGATCGTCCCGAGCAATGCCGCGGCCGCGCCGAAACGCGCGAGACGGGCGACGAACGAGACCCTCGTGGACCGCGGTTGGGACACGCGTACTCCGAAGCTGCCGTCAGACGGGGATGGACGCAGCAAGGACGCCTGACCCCCCGTGAAAGTTGCGTGTCGCCCCTCGACGACGCGTCTCCGACGCTTCGGTCGCGGTCCGCACAGGACCTATCGTACGATGAGGTAGTCCCCTGAGCCGCAGGCCGCGTGCCGTCACCCCCGAAGGGATCCGTTGCCCGATCTCCGACCTTTCCGCGCCCTGCGCTATGAGCCGTCACGCGTCCGCGACCTCGCGGCGGTCGTCGCGCCGCCGTACGACGTGATCGATCCGGAGATGCGGGCCAGACTGGTCGCACGCGACCCGGCCAATGTCGTTCGTCTCGATCTGCCGGTCGAAGAGCTCGGGGACGGGCCGGACGACCGTTACCGCCGCGCTGCCCGGACGCTGGCCGCGTGGCGCTCGGACGGCACGCTGCGGAAGGATCCGCAGCCATCGATCTATGTCTATGAGCAGCGCTATCTGATCCCGGGAACCGAGCGGGAGCGCACCCAGCGCGGCTACTTCGCGCGCCTCCGTCTCGAGCCGTACGGACCGGACTCCGGGGTCCTGCCCCACGAGCGCACCCTCAGCGGTCCCAAGGAGGACCGCTACAAGCTGCTGCGGGCGACGGGCGTGAACACGAGCCCGGTCGTCGTGTTGTTCGACGACACCTCCGGTAGCACCGAGGACCGGCTCGCGGCCGTCGCCGGTGGTCCGCCGGACCTCGATGTCAGCGACGACGACGGCGTCTGCCATCGGATGTGGTCATTGCCGGCGTCGGGGGACGGCCCGGCCAGCATCGTTGCCGGGTCGCTGCTCGAAGCAGGTGGCGCGGCGCCGGTCACGATCGCCGACGGGCATCACCGCTACGAGACCGCATTGCGCTACCGCGATGAGCGTCGGATGAGCCGCTCCTGCGACGAGGATCCCCCCTTCGACTACGTCCTCGCGCTGATGCTCGAGGCGACGCGCCAGGAACTCACCGTCCTCCCGACGCACCGACTCGTGCGCCGGATCGGCTCCGGCGGTGCGGAGCAGCTGCTAGCGCGCGCGCCCGAGCTCTTCGACATCGAGCCCATCGAGTCGTCCGAGGCGATGAAGGCCGCACTCACGGGCGGGGACGCTGCTGGCGGCCGGGGCAGATTCGGGTTGTGGACGCGGGCCGGTGGCGCGATCCTGACCGCGCGTCGCGACGCCTTCGCACCCTTCCTTCCGGCAGGCGGCGAGGCGGTACGCTCGCTCGACGTCACGCTGCTCGCGACCGCCCTCGACCGGCTCGCGGGCATCGATGCCGACGCCGTGGCCGATGGCGCAGTCGGCTACACGAAGTCCGCCGAGGACGCGATCGCGGTCGTCGACACGGGATCCCGGGCCGATGCCGCCTTCCTTCTCGAGCCGACGCCCGTAGTCTCCATCGAAGCTGTCGCCCGCGAGGGCGATGTCATGCCGCAGAAATCGACGTACTTCTATCCCAAGGCCCTGACCGGCCTTGTCATCAACCCCCACGAGTGGTGAGCCGCATGCCCGACACCATCCCTGAGCCCATCCTGACCCGCGCCGCGGTCCCGTCGTCGAACGGGCGGCCCGTGCGCAAGGACGAGATCGAGCTGCACGACCGCGGCATCTATATCGAGTCGTGGTTGCCGGAGCGGCGCTCTCGCCGGAAGCCGCTGATGTTCGTCCACGGCGAGTTGGCCGGGTCATGGGTCTGGGAACGGTTCCTCGGGTACTTCGCCGGGCGTGGCTGGGAAGGCCACGCGATCAATCTGCGGAACCACTATTGGTCGCAGACCGCCGACCCCACGACGCTGTCGTTCGACACGTATGTCGAGGACGTCGTCGCGGCGCTCGATCGACTCGGACCCACGACGGTCGCCGTCGGGCACGGCATGGGCTCGCTGCTCGCGTTGAAGGCCGCGGAACGCGTCGCGATCTCGGGTCTCGTGCTCATCGCCCCGCAGATGCCGCGCGACCTTCGACCGCCGGCCAGGCCCTACGAGATCCGCGAAGTCCCAGAGGTCTATGGCCGCAGCCTGATCGGCTGGGAGACCTTGCCGGAACGCCTGCTCCGCGACGAACGCGACCTGACCCTGCCGGACGTCCTGCGGATCCAGCACCTCCTCGGTCAGAAGCCCCACGAATCCGGAGCCGCCCGACGCCAGGTGATCGCCGGCATCCCTGTCGATCGCCGCGTGGTCGCCGAGATGCCGCGGCTCGTCATCGCGGGCGGCCTCGACCGTTACACGCCACTCGACGATGCCGAGCGGCTAGCCGAATGGCTCGACTCGGAGTTCGAACCGTTCGGTGCCCATTCCCATTACGGGCTGATCCACGGCGAGGCGAGCTATCAGCAAGTCGCCGAGGCGCTCCGGAACTTCCTCGAGACGCATCGCCTCTAAGGGTCGCGAGGGGTGCCAGACCCTCCTCGAGGCGCTCGATTCCGGTGCACAGGAGCACCGTCGTGTGTGACGCCGACGCAAGGCACCTACCGGAAAGCAGCATGCCTTTGCCATGCGTGCCAGAATGACCGGTGCAGGGAGTCCCCCAACGGCGGTCGATCGCCGCGCTCACTGACGACCGGTCGCCGGCCCCCATCCCCCCACGCTCCCTGGATAGCCCCGGGTCCGTGCTCCGTCACGCCCGGACAGCCTTCGTTCGCCGTCCCCCGACGGCGTCCAGGTAGGAAGGAGCGTCATGTCGGCGGTCTCAAACGGCGCCCAGTGGGCGTCTCGCCGGAAAACGACCTCGATGGTCGTCAACATCCTGGCCATCGTCGTGGCTGTCGCGACGATCCTTGCCATCGCCAGACTCAGCCCCACCGCGGCGGCATCCGATTACATCCTGATGCCGCGCTCGCAGCTCCTTTCGCTGCCGATGTCCGGTGCCGCTTGGAGCGCGCTCAAGGCGCGCGCCGATTCGTCGATCGGGACTCCTGATATCTCGAATCAGGACGAATCTGCGGACCAGACCACCTTCGCCAAGTCCCTCGTGTTCGCCCGCACCGGCATCGCGTCCTATCGGACGTCCGTCATCGCCGCGCTGAAGGCTGCCGTCGGGACCGAGAGTGGTGGCAGGACCCTCGCCGCCGCCAGAAACCTCCCCGGGTACGTGCTCGCTGCCGACTTCATCGACCTCGGCTCTGCCGACGCATCATTCGACTCGAACACGTTCCGGCCGTGGCTGCGTAGGGTGCTCACCGAGGACCTGAGCGGCAAGACGCTCATCAGCACCCAGGAAGGTCGCCCGAACAACTGGGG
>DATNFQ010000228.1:0-2303 GCA_035606295.1 Patescibacteria group bacterium | reverse complement strand
GACGAGCGTGACACGCACGTGCCACCGATGCGATGAGCCCCGGGCAAGCGCCCGATACGTGGCCGTGCAGGGGCCGTTGCTAGCGTCCGGATGACACCCCGCCGGAACGCAGGGTCGGGACCGGAGCATCCGGCCGACCGGGAAGGAGATCCGACCGTGAACAAGGTCTTCCTCACGGGTCGCCTGACGCGCGACCCGGAGATGCGGAGCCTCGCCAGTGGGAAGAACGTCACGACCTTCACCGTCGCCAGCAACGAGTACCTGAGCGGCGGCCGCGAGAAGGCGGAGTACTCGAACGTCGTCACCTGGGACCGCCTGGCGGAGATCGCGGGCACGTACCTCGGCAAGGGCCAGCAGGTCGCCGTCGAGGGCCGGCTCCAGACGCGATCGTGGGACGACGAGCGGGGCCAGCGGCACTGGAAGACCGAGGTCGTGGCCTCGCACGTCGAGATGCTATCGGGCAGGCGGAAGAAGGATTACGAGGCCGTGCAGGCCGCCGACTCGCTGGTCGCACAGGCCGAGCGATACGGCGAGGCGCCACCGACCGAGCCGATCCCGGACGACGCCGAAGCCGCGCTCGGCGTGGATGTCGATGACGAGGATGACGCCGAGGGCGCCGCTGCCTGAATCCGACTCCCCTCCTCCGCGCGACGGCGACGCGTTCCCCCTCCCGCGTCGTCGTCGCGCGCCAGCCCGTCCGAAAGGGTTGACGCCGCCGTCCTATCGTCGCCGCCTCGACCGGCATCAGTTCTGGTAAGCGCCACCGAGGGGCGCCGGACGAGGGATGGTGGACCGCCGGATGAGCCAGCTGCCCGAGCGGATGGAGGTCGTCGAAGCCCTGACGATCGATGCTGCGGTCGAGCGCGCCCAGCGCGGTGACGCAGCATCGTTCGAACGATTGGTCGAGGACCGCATCGGTTCGCTTGTGCGCCTCGCGTCGGCGATCATCGGCGACGAGGCCGAAGCCCGCGATGCGGTCCAGGACGCGTGCGTCAGCGCATGGCGAGCGCTCCCCACGCTTCGCGAGCCGGGCCGCTTCGACGCTTGGCTGACACGGATCGTCACCAATACGTGCCGCATGGCGCTGCGACGCCGCCGCCGCCGCCGGGTCCGGGAGGTGACCGTCGGGTCCCTCCATCCTGACGCCCAGCGACGGATCCTCGAACGACCGGTCGCCGAGCCTGCTGACGAGATCGGCGAGCTCGAGCTTCTGGACCGAGCGTTCCAGCGGCTCGACCCGGATCAGCGCATCGCACTCGCGCTGCACTACCTCGAGGGGCGCCCGGTCGCCGAGGTCGCGGAACTGACCGGGGTGTCCGTGCCGACTGCCAAATGGCGCCTCCACGTCGCCCGCGGCGCCCTTGCAACCGCCCTGGAGGTCGAAGGACGATGACTGAGCGACACGCGCTGTCCGACGACCAGATCCGCCGCTTGCTCGAGATGCGGGCGCGACGGGCCGACCGGACCGGCCTTGTCGAGGCGATCTCGGCGGAGGTCGCAGGCGAACCACAGCGCTCGTGGCACGTCGACTTCCGGGCGCTCGGCTGGGTAGCGGCCGTAGCGGCCGTGGTCGTCATCGCGGTCGGCGGCGCGGCACTCCTTCCGCGCGGGCCGTCGGGGACGGGCAGCGTCGGCGGCTCAGCCAGCCCGTCGGCGCTTCCCTCAGCGTCGGAAAGCAGCTCACCAACGATGGCCAGCCCCGCACCGACGGGTCAGCCACTGGCCCCTGCCGGCCTCGACGCACCGCCCATGGCCGCGGGTCGCTGGTCGACCGTCGCATTCCGACCCGGCGTCTCGTTCACGGTGCCGGCCGGCCGCTGGTCGCCGGGCCTCGACCTGCCCCAGCAGGTCTACCTCCGGGCCCACCTCCTCGCAGCTCCCACTGACGAGATCGACGCGGTCACGATCGTGCGGCTGGAGGACGTCTACGACGATCCGTGCGGGCAGGGCCCCAGCGGCCGGACGAAGCCCTGGTCGGGCGGCGCCGACGCATTCATCCAGTGGCTCCAGGAGCGATCGCCCGTCGATCTCGGATCGGTCTCGCACGCGACGGTCCTTGGCAAACCCGCCCTCCAGATCGAGCTGGAAGTCCCAGCCGGTGCGTATTCGACGTGCTCGGAGGGCTATCTACCGATCGGCGAGATCGCCGGTGGACCAAGCGGTCAGATCGCGATCCCCCGCATCGGTCAGCGATTTCGTCTGTCGACCGTCGATGTCGATGGCGGGACGCTGCTGATCCTCACGTTCGGCTCGCCCCAGCGCTGGGACGCGCTCGTAGCCGCCGCTGACCAGGTCCTCGCCAC
>DATNFQ010000227.1:0-16323 GCA_035606295.1 Patescibacteria group bacterium | reverse complement strand
CCTCAAGGCTGCAGCAGCCCGCGCCGAACGCCGACTCGAGCGTTACGCCGAACCCCTCGCAGCCCTGCACGGGAGCATCTGGCCGGCCCGCCTGCTGGAGCTCGCCTGGCGACGTCTCGTCGAGAACTCGGCGCACGACTCCATCTGTGGCTGCTCGCATGACGAGGTGGTCGCGCAGGTCATCGGCCGCTACGCGGAAGCCGAGCAGATCGCCTCTGGGCTGGTCGGGTCGGTCCTGCGCGGCGTGGCCGCCCGGCTCCCGGCCGGCGGCTGGGCCATCGTCAACCCATCCCCGTTCGAGCGGTCCGACGTGGTCGAGCTCGACGTCGCGGTACCGCCCGAGTGGCCGGCCGTCGCAGTCAGGGTCGGCGATGCGATCGTCCCGACACAGGAACTGGTCCGCGAGGGCGCCGCCCCGGCGCAGTATCAGGTCCGTGGCGCCGACCTGGAGGAGTTCTTCCACCGCAGGCGCCACGGCCGTGAGCTGCTCGGCCGGTTCATCAACGCAGCCGAGATCGATGAGACGTCGACCCCGCCCCAGGTCGTCGTCCACCTCGACCGCGTCGCCGACCCAGCGGAGCTCGATGTCGATGAGCTCATCGCGTCGATCGAGTCTGCGGGCGAGGCACGACCGGACGACCTCTGGGACGTGACGATCGTCGTCACCAGGCGGCGGCGGGTCCTCGCTCGTCTGCCGGCCCCTGCCCTCGGCTATGCCTGGGCGACGGAGATCGAGGCCGGCGACGTCGAGATCGCATCCATCCCGAATCAGGTGGAGGCCACGGACACGACACTGCGGAACGGCCTCGTCGAGGTCACCGTGGCCCAGGATGGCACGTTCCGGCTCGTCGGCGGTGGCGCCACGCTCGGGGGCGTCGGCCGGATCGTCGACGGAGGGGACGCCGGCGACAGCTACAACTACGGCCCGCCGGCGGCCGACCGCATCGTCGAGGTCCCAGAGTCCGTCGAGGTGCGGGCCGGGCAGCGTGGACCCCTTCGAGGCGACATCACGATCGTCCGGACCTTCGCATGGCCTCGCGGACTCACCGCGGATGCGACCGCGCGTATGTCCGAGGCCGTCCTCACCGCCGTCTCAACGACGCTCGAGCTTCGCGCCGATGAGCCGTTCGTTCGCGTCTCGGTCAGCTTCGACAACGACTCGATGGACCATCGGGTCCGGTTCCATGTCCCACTGCCGGCGCCCGTCACCGGCTCCTCGGCCGAAGGCCAATTCGCGGTGGTGGACCGCGGGCTCGAGCTCGAGGCAGGACACGGCGAGGTGCCGCTGCCCACATTTCCCGCCGTCGCCTTCGCAGGCGTCGATGGGTGCAGCGTCCTCCTCGATCAGGTGACCGAATACGAGGTCGTCGACGGTCGTGAGCTCGCCCTCACCCTGCTCAGGTCCTTCGGGCTGATCAGCCGGAATGCCAACCCGTATCGGGAGGACCCCGCCGGACCGGAGGTGCCCGTCCCGGCAGCGCAGTTGCTCGGCGCCAGGTCCTTCCGATTCGCGCTCGTACCCCACGCCGGGAGGTGGCGCGACGCCGGCACCCGCGCCGCAGCGGAGCGCTACCGGCACCCGTTCGCGGTGGTCCGCTCGACGGGACCCGGCGACGCACCGGCCACGCCCGTTTCCGGCCTCCAGCTCCAGGGTGATGGCGCTGTGCTGAGCGCGGTGCGCCGGCGACACGACTGGCTCGAGATCCGGGTCGTGAACGACGGGGCCACGGCGTGCCGCGCCACGCTCGACACCGAGCTCGTCGAGGCGCGCGACGTCGACCTCCTCGGTCGCCCGGGGGACGCGCTGACGGTGACGGGGGGCCGCGTCACGCTCGACCTGGTGCCATGGGAGATCCGGACGGTCCAGGTCCGCTAAAGGCCCCACGATGGGGGCCCTCGACGAACAGCGGGCGCCGAGCCACTGTCATGCCTCTGCAACGTTGACACCGAAACGGGTGGGCTCTAGGCTCGCGGCACTTTCGACCGTGCCGCACCATGTCGGGTGGACGGCCGAAGGCTCCGGTCGCGACCCAGACACGGTCGGTGCCAATCGGATGTGAACCGAGGCACGGGCGGCAGGTCGAGGACCGGCGGAGGAGAGCGCGAGTGGACGGGCTCTATCGCCGTCGATCGCGTGAGCGAACGCCCGCTTCGGCGGGCATACGGTGTCCGTTTCTGAGGAGGAGTCGATGACAAGAACGCTCCGATTCCCCGCCATCCTGCTTTCGGCCGCGTTCATCGCGGCTGCGTGCAGCGGCGGTGGTGGAGGCAGTAGCAGTGCTCCGGCCGCGTCCGAGCCTGGTGCGAGTGCCAGCGGTGGCGCGAGCGGCGGGCCGGTCACCAGCGGCGCGGCTGGCGAGATCAACGTCCTGTCGCTGTGGGGCGGCAGTGAGGAAGAGGCCTTCAAGAAGGTCCTCGCCGACTTCACCGCGAAGACGGGCTGGGGCGTCAAGTACGAGGCCGACCGCCAGACGTACTCGACCACCCTGCAGTCGCGCATCACCGGCGGCAACCCGCCGGACATCGCGATCATCCCGGGCATCGGCTTCCTGCGCCGCTTCGCCAAGGATGGCTCGCTGAAGAAGATCTCCGACCTGGGTGTCGACGCCTCGACCCTGACCCAGGACTACCCCGAGGGCTTCCTGGCCGCGGGCACCGTCGACGGCGAGCTGTACGCCCTCCCGGCGAAGTACAACAACAAGGGCACGATGTGGTTCCGGCCCGACGTCTACAAGGCCGCCAACGTCACCGCGCCGAAGACGTGGGACGAGTACAAGGCGATGCTCGAGACGACGAAGGACAAGCCGGGTGCCATGGCACTCGGTGCCAAGGATGACTGGAACCTGACCGACTGGTTCGAGAGCATCTATATCCGGCAGTCCGGCGTCGACGCCTACGACAAGCTGTTCAGCAAGGATGGCGACTGGTCGGACCCGAGCGTCCAGAAGACCGTCGACACCATGCTCGAGGTCATCAACGACAAGTACGTCGTCGGTGGCATCACGGCTGCCGTCGGCCGCGCCTGGACCGACGCGATCGCGCAGGTCTTCGGACCGACCCCGAAGGCGGGCACCTTCTACGAGGGTGGCTTCGTCGGCGGCATCGCGACGGGTCAGACGAACAAGGACCTCAAGATCGGCGAGACGATCGACTGGTATCCCTTCCCGACCCTCGGCAACACCGAGGACGTCACGACCTTCGGTGGTGACGTCGTCGGCGCGCTTACGGAGAGCGAGGGTGCCAAGGCCTTCGTCCAGTACCTGATCACCCCTGAGGCGAACAAGGTCTGGGCCAGCACGGGCGCGATCGTGTCGCCGCACAAGGGCGTCGGCACGGACGCGTACCCGAACGATCTCGTCGTCCGCGAAGCGCAGTCGCTCCAGAGCGCCGCGAAGATCCGGTACGACGGGTCGGACCTGCTGCCCGCGGGCATCCAGGGCGAGCAGATGGGCCAGGCCCTCCAGCGAGCGATCGCCGGGGAGAAGGTGGACTGGGCCGACTTCCAGACACGCGTCAAGGCCGCCTGGGACGCCGAGTGACCGAGAGGTCTCTCTAGCACGACCTGACACGGGCGGCCTTCGGGCCGCCCGTGTCCTGTATCCGGGAAGGAGGAGCAGATGGCTGTCGTAACGCCTGGTGGGGTCGACGCGGCCGGCGTGGCGACGACCGCGGCACCAGCCACATCACCCGCAACGCCCATCGCCGGACGTCGTTGGGACCGGGCCGTCATCCTGTTCCTCGGCCCGACCGCGCTCCTCATGCTCATCTTCCTGATCTACCCGACCCTCTACACGATCGCCCTGAGCTTCAATCGCGGCCGCCGCGGCGAGTTCACCGAATGGGTGGGCCTGCAGCACTACATCGGGCTGCTCAACGACAAGTCGTTCATCAACCTGAGCACGTTCCCGCCGTCTGGCGCGATCTGGAACAACGTGCTCTGGGCGATCTTCTATACGGGCTTCGTGATCTTCCTGGGGCTCGTGGTCGCGGTGCTCGCGTCACGGGTCCGGTACGAATCGATCATCAAGGCCGTGGTCTTCCTGCCGATGGCGATCGCCGCGACCGCGCTCGCGATCATCTGGAACTTCGTCTACGCGCCCGATCCCAACATCGGACTGCTGAACGCGATCCTCGACCCGTTCACGTCGGGGAGCATCTCGTGGCTGGGCAACCCCGCCCTCGTGAACGCCGCCCTCATCGCGGCCGGCATCTGGGGCTCCGTCGGCTTTGCGACGGTCATCCTATCGGCCGCCCTGAAGAGCATCCCGAGCGAGGTGCTGGAGGCGGCCCGAACGGACGGGGCGAACGAACGGCAGATCTTCTTCCGCATCATCCTGCCGATGGTCAGCCTGCCGATCTCGGTGCTGGCCGTCACGCTGCTGGTCAACGTCATCAAGCTGTTCGACCTGATCTACGTCCTGACGAACGGCGGTCCGGGCGTGTCGAGCCGAGTGATCGCCTTCACGATGTACAACGAGTCGATCCCCGGTGGCCAGTTCGGTCGCGGCGCGGCGATCACCGTGATCATGCTCCTGCTCCTGATCCCGATCATGGCCTTCAACATCCGCCGATTCCGCAGCTCGAGGGTCGTCTAGATGACTGCCGTCGCCGGTTCCCGCCCCACGGAGCGCGCGCTCACCACGAGCGAGCGCCTCGTGCGGTTCATGAACAAGACCCCGATCCACATCGCGCTGGGGATCATCGCGGTGATCTGGCTCGCGCCGACGGTCGGCCTCCTAGTGACGTCGTTCCGGCCGCGCTCGGACATCCAGGTGACGGGCTGGTGGGAGAGCTTCCTCCAGTTCCGCTACACGCTGGAGAACTACCAGCAGGTCCTCGCCTCGCAGGGGATGCTCGATGCGTTCTTCAACACGTTGTGGATCGCGGTGCCCTCGACGCTGATCCCGCTGGTCCTCGCGTCGATGGCGGCGTACGCCTTCTCGTGGCTGAACTTCCCGTTCCGGGATGCGCTGTTCCTGCTGGTCGTCGCATTGCTGATGATCCCCGTCCAGGTCGCGTTCATCCCGTTGCTGAAGCTGTTCGCCCCGACCGGGCTGCTCAACAGCTACGGCGCGATCTGGCTCGCCCACACGGCGTTCGCGCTGCCGTTCGGGATCTTCTTGCTGCGCAACTTCTTCATCACGCTGCCACGTGACCTGATCGAGGCGGCGCGGATCGATGGCGCGTCGACCGTCGGCATATTCCGGCAGATCGTCGTGCCACTGTCCGTGCCGGCGATCGCTGCCTACGGCATCTTCCAGTTCCTGTGGGTCTGGAACGACCTGCTCATGGCGCTGGTCTTCGTCCAGCGCGGTGATATGTGGCCGATGACGAAGGCGATCCAGAACCTGCTCAGCCAGTACGGCACGGAGTGGCATCTGCTGGCCGCCGGCGCGTTCATCCTGATGTTCGTGCCGTTGATCGTGTTCTTCAGCCTCCAGCGGTACTTCGTCCAGGGTCTGCTGGCGGGTTCGGTCAAGTAGCGCAAGCGCCGTTGCGGGTCGCGACCTGGAACATCCGGGCCGCGATCGGCCCCGGCGAGCCGTTCCCGGCGGGCTGGTGGCGGCACGTCACCAACGAGCGCTTCGGACGCATCTGCGCGCTCATCCGTGGCCTCGACGCGGATGTCGTCGCCCTGCAGGAGGTGGCGTTCTACGACGTCGACGGTGAGGTCCACGATCAGCCGCTCGACCTCGCGCGACTGACGGATCGCCACGTCCGTTATGGTGCCGTCCACGCCTACCCGTTGATCGAGCCGGAGTCCGGACGGGCCATCGGCACGGCGACGTGGGGGAACATCCTGCTCACCAAGGAGCCGATCCGAGACGGGTTCACCATCGGGTTGCCGGTCGGCGCGGACGACGACCACGTCGAGCCGGAGGGAAGCGGCCTCCCACTGGCCGGGATCCCGTTCGCCGACGCTCCGTACGGGACCCGTGAGCCGCGCTGCGCCGTCGGAGGGACCGCCGCGCGGGATGGCTACGTCGAAGGGACCGTGATCTCGACCCATCTCGCGTATGCCGGCAGCGCCCAGCGCGCGCTCCAGGCGGAGGCACTCGTCGAGCTGGCTGGTGACGCCGGACGGTCCCTCGTCCTCCTGGGCGACCTGAATGCGGCGATCGACGCTTCGGAGCTGCGGCCGCTCGCCGCGGCCTTCACCGATGCCTTTGCCGCCGTCGGCATCGCTCCTGGCGACGCGCGACGGCAATCCTGCGGGCCGCGGCCGATCGACCACATCTTCGTCCGCGGGTTCGCGGTCGACGACTGCCGCGTCGCCACCGAGGCTGGAGACGCCTCCGACCACCTTCCAGTGGTCGCGACCCTACGCGCCGAGGTCGGCTAGCCGGTCCTCGAGCCGCTCGACCTGGTCGACGAGCTCCGCCTCACGGGCGCGTGCCCCTTCAACGACGTTCGGGGGCGCCTTGCTGAGGAACGCCTCGTTCGCGAGCCGTGCCTGCGCGCTCGCAAGCCAGCCGCGAGCTTCCTCGAGTTCGCGTTCGAGACGAGCGCGCTCGGCGTCACGCGCCGCCGCATCGCCGGCGCCGTCACCGCGATGGGCGAGGGCCTCGAGCTCACCGGCGATCACCGTGAGCGTCCCGTCGGGGGACCCGCTCCCCTGCCCCAGCGCCTCGCGCGTCAAGCGGCGCTCGAGGGGGCGCGCCCTGGCCAGCCGCTCTACCGCTGGCCGCAGCGCTTCGAACGTCGGACCCATCGCCGACGGAACCGCGACCTCGGTCGGCAGCCAGGTCTTCGCCTCGACCCGCGACTCGGCACGGGCGTTCCGGAGCCCGCGGATGAGCTCGACGATCGACCCCACCTCCGCCTCGACCCGCTCGTCCCGTCCGGTCGGCGCCGGCCAGCGCGCGACGATCAACAGGCCCGGATCGCTGGCTCGGTGCGGGATCGCGCCCCACAGCTGTTCGGTCACGAACGGCATCACCGGGTGGAGCAGTCGCAGATAGGTGTCGAGCGCCTCGACGAGCGCCCACCACGTCCCCTCACGCGTCGCCGCCGGCAATGACTCGTCCGAGAGACGAACCTTTGCGAGCTCGACACCCCAGTCGCAGAACTCGTTCCAGATCGCGTCGTACAGCAGCCGCGTGACCTCACCGAACGCGAATTCGGCCATTGCCGTATCGACCGCTTCGGTCGTCGCGCTCGCGCGCGACAGGATCCAGCGCTCTGCCGGTCCGAGATCGGCGACGACCGGGAGACGGCGTTCGGCGTCCTCGGCGATCGTCGACGGCCGGGCGCCGACGACGAAGCGCGTCGCGTTCCAGAGCTTGTTCGCGAAGTTGCGCGCGTTCTCGAGCTTGGTCCGCCCGAAACGCTGGTCCTGGCCCGCGGCGGCCCCGTGGATCAGCGCGAAGCGCAGCGCGTCGGCACCGGTCTCGTCGATGACCGCGAGCGGGTCCACGACGTTCCCCTTGGTCTTCGACATCTTCTGGCCTTCGGGGTCGCGGATGAGCCCCGAGAGATAGACCGTGTGGAACGGCTCACGGTCGGTCAGGTGCAGCCCGAGCATCATCATCCGGGCGACCCAGAAGAAGATGATGTCGTAGCCGGTCTCCATCACCGACGTCGGGTAATAGGTCCGCAGATCCGGCGTGTCGTCGGGCCAGCCGAGGGTCGAGAACGGCCACAGGCCCGAGCTGAACCAAGTGTCGAAGATGTCGGGGTCCTGGGTCAGCTCGGCGGCGGGACGGCGGCACACCTCGCACGCGTCGGGACCGTGCTCCGCCGACGAAACCGTCACATGCCCGTCGGGGCAGTACCAGGCCGGGATGCGATGGCCCCACCACAGCTGACGGGACACGTTCCAATCGCGGATATCGGTCAGCCAGTGCTCCCAGGTCTTCTCGAAGCGCTCGGGCAGGATCCGGGTCCGGCCGGAGCGCGTGGCATCCAACGCCCTCTCGGCGAGTGGCTTGGTGCGGATGAACCACTGGGTCTTGAGTCGCGGCTCGAGGACGTCGTTGCTGCGCTGGCAGCGGCCGATGATCATCTCGTGCGGCTTCTGGTCGGCGAGGTCTCCGTGCGCCGCAAGCTCCGCCACGATCATCTCGCGAGCCTCGTAGCGGTCGAGGCCGTCGAATCGAGTCCCGGTGTTGGCGATCGTCGCGTCGTCGGCCAGGATCGTCGGCATCGGCAGGTCATGCCGCTTCCCGGTCGCATAGTCATCCTGATCGTGGGCGGGCGTGATCTTGACCGCGCCGGTCCCGAATGCGCGGTCGACCACGTCGTCGGCGATGATCGGCACATCACGCTCGACGAACGGGATGCGTGCCCGGCGTCCGACGAGCGAGCGATAGCGCCCGTCGCCCGGGTGCACGGCGACAGCGACGTCCCCGAGGATCGTCTCCGGGCGGGTCGTCGCGACCGTGATCGTCTCGTCCGGGCTCGGCTGTCCCGACGCCTCATCGATGAGGTGGTAGCGGACCGACCATAGCGTCCCGGTCTCCGGCGTCGGGACCACCTCGAGGTCGCTCACGCTCGTGCGACAACCCGGGCACCAGTTGATGAGGGCCTCGGTCCGGTACGCGAGGCCGTCGCGGTACAGCCGCTCGAAGGCCGCCCGAACGGCCTTCGCCGAACCCTCGTCCATCGTGTACCGCAGCCGTGCCCAATCGGCGGACGCACCGACGCGGCGCTGCTGCCCGAGCATGACCGGGCGGGTCGAGTCGGAGAACGCGCGCATCCGCTCGAGATACCGGTCGCGTCCGAGCGACTGCCGGCTCTCGCCCTCCTTGGCGATGATCCCGTCGAGCACGAATTGCGCCGCGATGCTGGCATGGTCGAGGCCCGGTAGGAAGAGCGTCGGGTTCCCGCGCATCCGGGCATGCCGGATCAGGAGGTCCTCGACGGCCGTCCGCTGCGCGTGACCGAGATGCAGCGAGCCGGTGACGTTCGGCGGTGGCTGGATGATGGTGAAGGCGGGCAGGGCAGGGTCCGCCGTGGATCCGGCGCCGTCGGGCGCGAAGACGTCGGCCGCGAGCCACCGCTCGTAGATCGCGCCTTCGACATCGCGCGGGGTGTATGCCTTCGGCAGATCCGCCATCAGACCGTCGTCGCTCCCAAGAATCACGACGCCCGCCTGTCCAGCGGACGAGCGGGTCGTGGTACCACCTACTGGTTCGGCGACCGGGGGCCCTCGGCGCTCATCACGCCGGCCGATGTCCGGTGCCCTCTCGACGCGATATCGGGCGTCTGCCGTCCGGCTCGTGAGTGACGTTCACGCCGATCGTGCCGCGCGGCTCGCACCGTCCCGCGCTCGCTCGGGGCCGTCCCGACGCTACTCCTCTCGGTCCTCGCCGTGAGGGCGGGAGTGTAGCACGGGGCATCCCGGGTCCCGACCCGAGGCGTCGGCGAACTAAAACGTTGATCGGAGGTCGGTATCGGTCAGATGACCGATGCGGCGACCGGTCAGAGCGACGCAACGTGTGCTAGAACAGCGGTCACCGGGACCGCATGCCGACGAGGAGATCGATATGCCGAAATTCATGGACGTCCATGACGGGTTCTTCGGGGTGACCGCCCAGCAACTGGCCGAAGCGCACCAGCGCGACCTCGACACCGAAGGCGAGGACGGCGTCCATTACGAGCATGCGTGGCTCGACCCGGAAGCGGGGAAGGTCTTCTGCCTCGCCACCGGCCCGTCGAAGGAGGCCGTCATGCGCGTCCACGAGCGTGCCGGGCATCCGACGCCGCAGGTCTACGAGGTGCCGATCGAGGTCTAGCTACCTCGACAGCGGGGCGCGCTGCAGGTGCGCCGCCGATACGCGCCTGGGCGCGCTCCACGGTGCGTCAGGCGGTCTCTCCCCGCTCGGCGAGCCACTCTTCGTAGTTCGTCTCGTCGACGCCCTCGTCGACGTCGGTCTTGGTGAGCAGCAGCGGCAGCCGCCCGGACCGGATCGTCTCCTCGGTGATGATGCATTTGCGGACTTCTGTCCGCTCCGGGATGTCGTACATCACCTCGAGGAGCGACTCCTCGACGATCGAGCGCAGCGCCCGTGCGCCGGTCTTGCGATCGAGCGCGACCTCGGCGGCTGCCTTGAGCGCGCCGGCGGTGAACGCGAGCTCGACCTTATCGAGGGCGAGGAACTTCTGGAACTGCCGCGTGACCGCGTTGCGCGGCTCGGTGAGCACCTTGACGAGGTCGTCAGCGGTGAGCGCGTTGAGCGTCACCATCACGGGCAGGCGGCCGATGAACTCGGGGATCAGCCCGAACTTGAGCAGGTCTTCGGGCATCAGCTTCTCGAGGATGCGGCCCTTGTCGGCGGGCGACATAGCGCCATCCGCCCCGAAGCCGATCGCCCGGCGACCGACCCGCTCCTCGACGATCTTCTCGAGCCCATCGAAGGCGCCGCCGCAGATGAACAGCACGTTCGTGGTGTCGATCTGGATGAAGTCCTGGTGGGGGTGCTTGCGGCCGCCTTGCGGCGGGACGTTCGCGACGGTCCCCTCGAGGATCTTGAGCAGCGCCTGCTGGACGCCCTCACCCGACACGTCACGGGTGATCGAGGGGTTGTCCGCCTTGCGGGCGATCTTGTCGATCTCGTCGATGTAGATGATCCCGCGCTGCGCTCGGGCGACATCGAAATCGGCCGCCTGGATGAGCCGCAGCAGGATGTTCTCGACGTCCTCGCCGACGTAGCCTGCCTCGGTCAGTGACGTGGCGTCGGCGATGCAGAACGGGACATCGAGGACGCGAGCGAGCGTCTGGGCAAGGAGCGTCTTGCCGCTGCCGGTCGGGCCGACCAGCAGGACGTTCGACTTCTGGAGCTCGACGTCATCGACCTGGTGGCCGGCGTTCACCCGCTTGTAGTGGTTGTACACGGCGACCGAGAGGACCTTCTTGGCCCGCTCTTGGCTGATGACGTATTGGTCGAGAGCGTCCTTGATCTGGTGGGGGTTCGGGAGCTTCGCCGCCGTCTGCTTGGGACGGGGCGTCTCGAGCATCTCCTCTTCGATGATCTCCTGGCAGAGGTTGATGCACTCGTCGCAGATGTAGACACCCTGACCCGCGATGAGCTTGCGAACCTGCTCCTGGCTCTTGCCGCAGAAGGAGCAGCGATACGGGACCTTGGGTCCCTTGCTGCCGCTGGTCGAGGTCACGTGATCCGGTCCTTGCTCCCTATCCCGCCGGTTCGCTCTTCGAGCGCTTCGGCTCCGGTGGCTTCTCGGTTTCGTCCGATTCGGTCGCTTCCGCGACCTTCTCGTCGTGATGCTGCGCGGTCAGTGAATCCCACTGTTCCGAGTAGACCGCATCGATGATGCCATAGTCCTTCGCATCCTCGGGAGCCATGAACAGGTCCCGGTTGGTGTCTTGACGCACCTTTTCGACGGGCTGCGACGTGTGGCGGGCGAGGATCTCGATGTTCCGATTGACCAGGAATTCCCATTCCTTCATCTGGATCACGGCGTCCGGGGCGTTGCCGCGGAAGCCGCCCGAGCCCTGGTGGATCATGATCCGGCTGTTCGGGAGCGCGTAGCGCTTGCCCTTCGCCCCGGCCGCCAGCAGGACTGCCGCCATCGAAGCGGCCATGCCGATGCAGATCGTGCTCACAGGAGCCCGCAGGTATTGCATCGTGTCGTAGATCGCCAGCCCGGAGTTGACGACGCCACCCGGCGAGTTGATGTACAGGCTGATGTCCTTCTCGGGATCTTCCGAGTCGAGGAAGAGCAGCTGCGCGATCACGAGGTTCGCGAGGTGGTCCTCGATCGCGTCGCCCAGGAAGATGATCCGCTCACGGAGCAGGCGGGAGTAGATGTCGTACGCGCGTTCCCCCCGGCTGGAGGACTCGATGACCATCGGGACGAGCATGTGGCGGCTCCTGGCGGTTCCGTGTGGCGGTGGTGACTGGTGGTGGTGTGGCTGATGGACGCTGCGATGGATCAGGGACGGTCGACGGCCGTCAGCCTGCCGCGGCGGGTTCGTCGACGGCAGCGCGGTCGCTGTCATCGATCACGGTACCCGGGTCCGTCGCGCCGATGGCGGCGTTCGCGTGCGCGCTCTCGTCGCTGACCGCGGATGCCTCCATGTCCTCGAGGTGCGGTAGCGGCGGATGCTCCGGGTGCTCGGCGAGCCATCCGTCGATCAGGCGCTCGACCACGCGGGTCCGCCGGATCGTGCTGCGGATGAACGAGCGGCCACGGTCGGACTCGAAGTACGAGACCAGTCGCGCGTCGCCGGCATAGCGCTCGCGGCCCTGCTCGACCTCGGCATCGACGTCGGCATCGGCAACCTCGACGCCCTCGGCATCGGCGACCTTTGACAGGACGAGCAGCGTCTTCGCGCGCTTCTCCGCGTTGGGACGGAAGTCGGCGTGGAGATCCTCGCTCGTCTTCTCGACGGCCTTGAGGTAGGCCTCCTCGCTGATGCCCTGCCGGGCCAGCGAGCCACGGAACTCGTCGTGCATCACCTCGACCTCCTGGTCGATCAGCACCTCCGGGAGCTCCACGGTCGCGTTGGCCACGGCGTACTCGATGATCCGGTCGGCGAACTCGTGTCGGGCGCGGTCGATGGCGTTCGCCTCGAGCCGGCGACGGATGTCCGTGCGCAGCGCGTCGATCGAGTCGAAGTCGCCGAGGCTCGCCACGAAGTCGTCGTCGAGGTCGGGCAGGATCTTCTCGCGGAGCTCCTTGAGCTCGGCACTGAAATGCGCGGGTTGACCGGCGAGGATCGTTTCGGGGTAGTCGTCCGGGAACGTGATGTCGAACTCGGTCGTGTCGCCGACGGCGAGCCCGACGAGGTTCGTCTCGAAGCCCGGGATCAGCCGCTCCTGGCCCAGGATCAGGGGCATCCGCTCGGATGTGCCGCCCTCGAATGGCTGGCCGTCCTTCGTCCCGACGAACGAGATCACCGCGTAGTCGCCGTCCTTCGCGCCCCTGTCCTCGACGGCCGCAAGGGTCGCGTTCTGGTCGCGCAATTCCTCGACGACCTGGGCGACCCGAGCGTCGTCGATGATCTCGATGTCGGGCTTGAAGTTGAAATGCTTGTAGTCGCCGAGCTTCACCTCCGGACGCACCGGCACGGTCGCCTTGAAGATGAGCGGCTTGCCCTCTTCGGCCTGGACGACTTCGACATCCGCGTTCGAGAGCGGAAGGATGTCCTCCTGGATGAGCGCCTCGCGGTACGCGTCCTGCATCAGGTGGTCGACCGCCTCGTCGAGCACGACGCCGGGCCCGAGGACACGCTCGAGGACGGGGCGTGGCGCCTTGCCGGGTCGGAAGCCTGGGATCCGGGTGCGTCGGGCGAGCGCGCGGACTGCGCTGTCGAGGGCGCGGTCGAGGCGCTCGGGGGGCAGCTCGATCTGGAGCTGGACGGTGGAATTGGGGGCTGGTGTGCGGGTGATCTGCATCGGACGGGAAGTATAGGGCGAGGCCTCGGAGCGGGCGGCCGGCGGAGCGGGCCGCTCCGGCGGGCCACATCGTGGTCGGGACCGCCGAACGTCCCAAGTTCCAATGGACCGGCAGACCACCGAGTGACGCTGCGACACAGCCCCTCAGTGGCCGCCTCGAACACCCGGCGTTACGTTGGGCGAACCAACGACGGTCCGAGCGTCGATTCGAACGTGGGACGTTCGAGCGAGCTGCCCGCTCGCAGGCGGTCTACCAGCCGGCGAGCGCCTTCTTGCGCACGCGCGGTTCGCTGACTTTCGCAAGCTCGACCGCGCTCGGGTCGGCAGAGACGCGGCGGCCGTAGAAAGCGGCCAGCGGCTTCGCCGTGATGCCGTGCAGCACGACCGAACCGAGGATCGTCAGCGTCACGACCTCCAGCAACGGCTCCGCCACGGGCGTGCCCGCCAGTTCCTCGACGGCGATCAGCGAGAACACGACCGACGCGAGTCCTCGTGGTCCGAACCAGCCGATGAACGCGACGGTATCGGGTCGCAGATGGGTCCCCACCAACGCGAGCGCGACGGGGATGAGCCGGATCAGGGTAAGGCTCAAAGCCGCGTAGACGACCGCGTTCGTCTCCGGCACCTGCGTCAGGACCGGACCCACGAACAGCGACCCGAAGATGACCCAGACGATGAACGACGCGAACAACCCGACGGTCTCGGTGAACTCGACCGCTTCGCGGGTCTCGGTCTCCATCGCCCCGCGCGGCTCGGCATCGCGCGAGCGCGAGAACGCCGCGAAGAGCAGACCACCGGCGAACGCCGCGACGAATCCATTGCCACCGATCGCCACGGCGCCCGTGTAGGACAGCAGTGCCAGCGACAGCCCGCCGACCTCCTCCGAGATCGGTGTCATCCACCCGCGTCGTCGCGCTGCGGCGAATGCGACACCGCCACCACCTCCGACGACAGCCGCGGCAACAAGCGCGAGCCCCAGCTCGAGCGCGGCCCCGACGGCCCAGGAGCCGGACTGGACGTGCTCTTCGGCGGCGACGATCGAGAGCAACAGCGTGACGAACGGCGTGGCGATCCCATCGTTGAGCCCGCTTTCCACGTTGAGCGTCCGCCGGATCCGGACGGGTACGGCCTTGTCGGTCACGACCGCAAGCCCGAGGGCCGCGTCCGTCGGCGCCAGGATCGTGGCGACCAGGGCCGCGACCGGCCAGGGCACGCCGAGGATCGGCGCCGCGAGTGCCGCTCCGAGCGCCATCGTCAGCGGTAGCCCGATCCCGAGCAGACGCCCTGGCATCGCGGCGTCCTCCCGCAGTCGATCGAGACGAACGGTCGCCGCATCGGCGAACAGCAGGATCGCCAGTGTCAGCTCGGTCAGGTGCAGGAGGGACTCGTTCTCGCCACCCGGGACCACGAGACCGAGCACGGCGGGCCCGAGGAGGAACCCCGTCGCAACGAACACGATCGGGGCCGAGATCCAGGCGCGCTCCAGCCGAGACGCCGTCAGCGCATAGCCGACGAAGACCGCCAGGAGGATCGCCGCGCCGGTCACGGCAGCATCATCGGCGGGCCATGGCGATCTGGTATCGCTCCTCCGGGTGATCAGGTGATCGAGAT
Source organism: Patescibacteria group bacterium (assembly GCA_035606295.1). Taxonomy (GTDB): domain Bacteria; phylum Chloroflexota; class Limnocylindria; order Limnocylindrales; family CSP1-4; genus SPCO01. The sequence continues at coordinate 1,351 of DATNFQ010000227.1, read as the reverse complement.
CCTCGGCGGCGGCCCCGACATCGATCTGTGCCCACTTCACGGTGCCGCTGACAGCGCTCGACGCAGCGATCATCGAGCGGCAGCACCTTGTACCGCCGGGCTTCGACGAGGAACAGCGCCTTGAGCTCTGCGAGCCTCTCCGGCATCACGGCGTCGCGTGCTTGGTCACGGCCGTCCAGCCCTGGTGGTAGATGCCGCGGTTCCCGGCGATCTCGAAGTACCGCGTCTCGTGGCGGTCGGGCGCGGCTCCGGCGTCGCGCACGGGCCGCCAAAGTCGCTCGATGCGGCGAACGCGACGTCATCGAGCAGCACGATGAGGACGTTCGGAGCACCCTCCGGTGGGAGCAGCGGCTCGATCGGCGGGAACACCGCCCGCGGATCCCGCGCATCGAACGGCACGTCGCCGTCGAAGGTGGGGTCTGGGATGGGAAGGCGCGTCCGGACGCGCTCGACCTCCGGCATGATCGCTCCTCCCTCCCCCGATCGTGCCAGCCCATGGTCCACAGCGGCTGGCGGCCGCGGTCCACCGTGACGAGTGGCCGCGTGCCGACGATAATCTGAACGATGGGAGGGCCCTGTTGCACGCCCGATGCGCCGACTCCGCGGTCGGGCAACGCCCATGAGCGCGATGTGCTCGCTGGCGAGGGACCCGTGAGAGCGGACCTGCTCGACATCCCGGGTGGGACGTTCCGCATGGGCACCGACGATCCGGCGGGGTTTCCCGCGGACGGCGAGGGTCCGGTGCGAACGGTCGAGGTCGCACCGTTCCGGATCTCGGCCCACCCCGTTACGAACGAGGCGTTCGGCTCATTCATCGCCGCGACCGACTACCGCACAGACGCGGATCGCTGGGGCTGGTCATTCGTCTTCGCCGGTCTCCTGCCCGATGACTTCTCCCCGACCCAGGGCGCCGCGGCCGCGCCGTGGTGGCGGCGGGTCGAAGGCGCTCGCTGGGACCGACCAGAAGGGCCGCAGAGCGACCTCGACGGTCGCGGCGAGCATCCCGTGGTCCACGTGTCCTGGCACGACGCGGAGGCGTACTGCCGCTGGTCCGGGTCGCGGCTGCCGACCGAGGCAGAGTGGGAATACGCGGCCCGCGGCGGACTCGATCAAGCCCGGTACGCGTGGGGCGACGATCTGATGCCGGGTGGGCGACACATGGCGAACATCTGGCAAGGGACGTTCCCGTCGCACAACACCCTCGACGACGGCTATCTCGGGACGAGCCCGGTCAGGACGTTCCCGCCCAATGGGTACGGGCTCTACGACTCTGCCGGTAACGTCTGGGAATGGTGCGCCGATGTGTTCGGGCCCGGCCCGGCGGCCGGCAAGTCACGCGTGATCCGCGGTG
>DATNFQ010000226.1:0-3388 GCA_035606295.1 Patescibacteria group bacterium | reverse complement strand
CACGTCGGGCGCGAGCATCACGCGCTCCGCAAGCCGGTGCGCTCTCGATCCGGTGCCGGGGTCGGATCTGCCGGTGGCGCCGGTCGATCCGGTGGCCGCGGCCGGCGGTCGCGAGGCCGCTAGCGGCGAGCGCCGCTCCCGACCGCGCGGGTGGCATCCCCAAGGCGTCCCTAGGTCGCGCCCGCTTCGGCGACGTCCGCCTGGATCATCGCGGCGCCAGGGAAGAAGAAACCGAGCATCAGGTCGCACGCGACGCTTTCGACTCCGTATCGGTTGACGAGCGCGTGCTGGCCGACCGTATCGGACGATGCCAGCGGGTCGGGTGAGTCCCGTGGACCGACGCGGACGTCCCTGAGAAGGACGAAGTCGCCGGTCGGGCGGGTCAGGGCGCGGCCTGGGTCGAACCCCGGGAAGGTCGGCATCTCGCCTTCGACCAGGTAGGGCCCGACTTCCAGCCGGATGGCGTGCCAGCTCGCGTGGACCGGCGTCCCGGGATCGTCGTCACCCACGGCGACGAAGACGTCATCGATCGGGATCGATACACCGGAACTCGGTCCGGAACGGCCGCCGAGTGGTTGCCATTGCACCCGTTCGAGGGTGAGAGCCCGGTCGTGCTCGAGCACCTCGCGGAGCGAGCCCGCACGCGCCAAGACACCCCTGGCGATGCCCCCGGCCATGTACGCGTCGACACGTATCGGCATGCTGCCCCCGCAAGCGTGCCGCCCACGGTGCCGCTCACACGCGCGCGCGACAAGTGACTCTTCCGTACTCATGCCATGCCGCCGGTGGTCCCGCCACTGGGGGGCCGGCAGTCAGGCCACGCGAACGGGCGCGCCTAGCGACGCACCCGGCAGACGCAGGTCCGATCGACCGGCGTGAGGGCGAGCTTCAGCAGTGACCGGAGGATCGGGGCCGGGTCCGTCCGGCTCTGGTTGGTGACGATGGCGATCGAAACGCCGTTGTCGGGCACGTAGCGCATCGCCGAGCGGAACCCCAGCAGGCGACCGGAATGACCGTATGTCCGAAGGCCGTCGATCTCGACGACCTGCGTCCCATAGCCGTACGGGATCGATGACTTCAATGCCGCCGTCGTGCTCGGATCCTCCATCGCGGCGAGGTACTCGGGCCGGAGGACCTGACCGCCGTAGAGCGCCTGGGCCCAATGCGCGAGGTCTCGAGCGGTCGAGGCGAACCCGCCCGCGCCACCGGCGGCGGTGACGACCGAGGTGAAGGGGACGAGTGGCGTCCCATCGGTCAGGTCGATCGCCGGGGCCGCCGTCGATGTCGACGTGAATCGATAGCCGTGCGCCACATCGGTCGGCGGCGGATCTTCCGGCTGGTACCAGGTGTGGTCGAGCCCCAGTGGCACGAGGAAACGCTGTCGGACCTGATCGGCGAGCGGCTTCTTGCCGGCAGCCTCCGCGATCATGCCGAGCAGGAGGTAGTTCGTGTTCGAGTAGTGCCAGCTCTTGCCGGGCTCCGAATACGGCTTGCCCAGGTACTTGAGCGCGGTGGTGGCGTTCCAGCGGCGATCCGGTCGCGAGAGGAGGGCATGGTCGATCGATGGGTGGAAGAAGAAGTCGCGAAGGCCACTCGTGTGGTCGAGCAACTGCCGGACCTTGACCTTCACCGAGATCTTCCTGACGGACGGGAGGTATTGCCGGACCGGCGCATCGAGGTCGACGATGCCGTCCTCCGCGAGGGCGAGGATCAGGGCCGCCGTGAATGTCTTGCTGACGCTGGCGATGGCAAAGGACGTCTCGCGCGTCACGGGCGCCTTGGTGTGGATGTCTGCCATGCCACTCACGCCTGACCACATCGCGCCATCCGGCAGGACGATCGCGACCGAGATGCCCGGGATGGCGTAACGCTGGCGAAGCCGATCGAGACGGGCCTGCAGGGCGAGGCGCGTCTGCGGCGCGAGACGCGGTCGCGTGATCGAGACCGGGGGTCGGACGACCGGCGGGCTGCCGGCTTGCGGCCCGGGGCTCGGCACGAGACTCGGCGTCGCACTCGTCTCGGGCGTCGGGGCGACGGACGGGAGCGGATCGACCCCGGCCGGCTCACTCGGCGTTGCGCTCGGGGTCGGGCGGACAGTGGGAGTCGGGGTCGCGGCGGCCGCCGGGCGAAGAGCCACGGACGCGACGGTCACGACCAGCGCGATCGGCAGGAGCAGGAGGGCCCGCCGGACCCCCGTCCGGCCTGGCCGAAGTGCGGTCATGCAGCGGGGACCATAGCGCGTGTTCGCCACCGCTACCATCCCGGGGTGTCCTGCTGTCTTGTTTCAAGGCGATTCGTGTGGTGAACGCGGCCGAGCTACTGCGTGAGGTCGGGCTACTCGCCGACGGGCCGGCCGTCTGGGGCTGGCCGGGTCGACCGGTCCCGGCGAGCGGAGGTGGCGTCTTCCTGATCGAGTTGGCCGCGCCACTGGCGCGCGCGCCGATCGAGCTGACGCGCGTCGGCAAATGGATCGAACGCGTGCCATCCCTGATGCTGGATGGCGAGCGCCCGACGTCGAAGGCACTGGCAGCGCGGCTCGGCGGCTTCTGGCTCCCGTCACAGGCTGTCGTCTATGTCGGGGCGTCCTCCAGCTCGATCAGCGGGCGGGTCGCGTCGATGCAGCGGACAGTGCTCGGCGATCGACGGCCGCATTCCGGCGGCCACTGGCTCGCGACGCTCGACCCGCGGACATCGATGCGCGTCTGGTGGGCGCGGACCGACGCCGGCGAGGAGTACGAGGACGCGCTGCTGTCGGCATTCGAGGCGGCGGTGCCTGAGGCGGAGCTCGCGGCGCTGCCCGACACGTCCGTCGTGCTGCCGTGGGCGAACCTGCGCCGGCCGACCGGCGAGCGGAAGGCATCCGGGCTAGCCGGGTCGCTGCTCGCCGAGGAACGAGTCGAGGTCCCGCCGACCCGGGTCGTCGTCGTGCCCGACGGCGACGCGGAGGGCGCGAGGGGTGAACCGCCAGTGAAGCGCGCGGCCGCAGCCGGGCGAGCGACGCCGTCGGCGGCGGGGAGCGCGGCGAAGGGAGCGGCGAGAGCGGCTGCGGCGCAGGCGTCTTCGGTGTCATTGACGGCCGACGGTGATGCACGCCTGCGTGCCGAGCTCAAGGAGCTCATCGAGGTGAAGCGACCGGAGGTGATCGCGCGGATCCGGACGGCGAAGGAGCTCGGCGACCTGAAGGAGAACGCGGATTACCATGCGGCCCGGGAGGAACAGTCGTTCCTCGAGGGCCGCATCCAGGCACTGGAGGCGCGGTTGCGGGACGCGGTGATCATCGAGGCTCCAGCGGCCGGCGAGGGCGCGAACCTCGGGTCGCGGGTGGTCGTCGAGAGCGACGGACTGGAAGCCGAGTACACGCTGGTCGGGTCAGCAGAGGCGGATCCGA
>DATNFQ010000225.1:0-12651 GCA_035606295.1 Patescibacteria group bacterium | reverse complement strand
CGGTCAGCCGCGCATGCGCTCGCCGGCCGGATCCCACGGCACATCCGGCGCCGGCATCGCCTCGATGCGATCTTCGAACATGTCGACCGATAGCGGTACGTCCTCGGCGAGGTCAGCGCCGCGATAGACGGTCGCAATCGTGCGGTTCACAGACGGGCCGTAAGCCACGCTCCTGAGCCGGCCGATGACCCGGCCATCGGCTCGTACGGCCTCTCCGCCATAGATCGGCCGCCAGGCGTCGTCCTCGCCGACATACACGGTCGCCAGCCGTCGCGCCGGTGCGCCACCCACGCCCGTCTCATGCTCCCGGGCCGCCACGAGGGCGTCGCGGCCGATGAACGGGCCTTTCCCCAACCGCACGAACCGGCCGAGCCCGGCTTCGTCCGGCGTCTCGAGCATCGTCATGTCCGTGCTGTAGTAGCGATAGCCCTTCTCCATGCGCAACGCATCGAGGGCGCGGTACCCGAACGGCTCGAGGCCGTGGTCGGCGCCGGCCGACCACAGGGCATCCCAGATGGCGACCGCTCGATCTGCCGCCACCGTCAGCTCCCACCCGAGCTCGCCCGCATAGCTGATCCGTGCGGCGATGGTCGGGATCGCCTCCTCGCCGATGTGCACGATCTCGGCCCGCCGCAGCCGGAGGGCACCGTCGTCGACGGGGTCGGGCGTGACCGCGCCCAGCACGTCCCGGGCCCGCGGCCCCCATAGCCCGATCGTCGCGAAGTCGCCGCTGACGTCGCGGATCGTCACGCCCTCCTCGTGCGAGCGCTGCCAGCGCAGCCAGGACAGGTCGCCCGCGACGAATCCCGCGCCCGTCACCACCCGCAGGTGATCGGCTGCCAGCCGCGTCACGGTCACGTCGGCGACCATCCCGCCCCGCTCGTCACACCAGGGCGTGTAGACGACGCTCCGGTCGGGCACGTCGAGGTCGTTGGCCGCGACTCGCTGGAGCAGACCGAGCGCGCCAGGCCCGATCACATCGATCTTGCCGAACGAAGTCAGGTCGATCATCCCGACGCGCTCGCGCACAGCGCGGCCTTCCGCGACGACCCGTTCGAACCAGGGTGGTCGCGTCCAGCCATAGCGCGCGCCGTCCCGACCGGACCGTCGCCAGGCGCGTCCGGGCTCAAGGTGATCGGGGCGCTCCCAGCCGGCCTTGGTCCCGAACACCGCGCCCGTCTCCTGGAGGCGACCGTGCAGTGGCGACAGCCGCCGCGGCCGGCCGTAGAGATCGGCGTCGTACGGGAACCGGAGCCGGTAGTAGTCGCTGTACGTCTCGCGACCGAGGCCGGCGGCGAACTCGGGGTCGCGATACGTGTCGGCGAACCGCCACGCTCGATACGGCCCGATATCGGCGCCGGGGTCGCCGGCCGTGATCCAGCCGGCGATCGCGCGACCGATGCCCCCTCCACCGCCGAACCCGTTCAGCGACAGCCCGGCTGCGACCCAGAAGCCGCGGACGCCCGACAGCGGCCCGAGGAGAGGGTTCGCATCGGGGGTCATCGCGTCGGGGTGACAGATGAGCCGGACGACCTCCGCATCCGCGAGGAACGGGAAGCGCCGCACCGCGCCGGCCATGAGGGGCGCGAACCGCTCGAAATCGGGCGGCAGCGAACGCGCGGCGTGGTCCCACGGGACACCGTCCTCCCAGCGCGAGACCGGATCGAGCTCGTAGCCGCCGAAGACCATGCCACCGCTCTCGCTCTTGCCGTAGACGAGGTTGTCCGGATCGCGGAAACAGGGCATGTCACGCGGCAGCTCGTTGCCGGCGACGGCGCGCAGGGCGATGTGCTGGTGGTCGACGGGGGTCGAAGGTACGAAGCCACCGACCATCGCCGCGACCTGCGGGGCCCACATGCCGGTCGCGTTGACCACGATCTCCGTGTCGATCGGGCCCGCGTCGGTCAGGACGCGACGGACCTCCCGGGCCGCTGTGAGCTCGAAGCCCGTGACACGGACGCCCTGGCGGATCCGGACACCGAGTGCGCGTGCGGCGTCGGCGAGCGCGTGCGTGGCCTCGTGCGGATCGAGATGGCCGTCGCCCGGAAGGTAGACCGCGCCGTACAGGTTCTCGGGAGTGATCGCCGGCAGGAGCGCGCACGCCTCGTCGGGCCCGATGACATCGACGTCGAGCCCGATCCCGCGCGCCCGGCTCGCCGTTCGCTCCAGCTCACCGAGCTGCTCGCGTGATGACGCCAGCCGCAAGCTGCCGACGCCCTGGAACACGCCGAGGCGCTCATAGAGCTCGATGCTGTAGCGGCGGAAGGCCATCATCGTCGACGACGGATTGAACGCCGTCACGAGACCGGCCGCCATGTTCGTCGAGCCCGACGTCAGCTGGTGCTTCTCGAGTAGCAGCACGTCCGCCCAGCCGGCGAGCGCGAGGTGATACGCCACGCTGCAGCCGGTGATTCCGCCGCCGATGACGACGACTCGTGCTTGATCGGCGCTCACAGGCTCACACGGTAGCGGCGTCGTATCGAGTCCGCCCGGCCCGCACGCAGGCGGGATCGAGGTCGACGGTCAGTCGCCCCCGGCCTCCCGGAGCGCCCGTTCGAAGGCGGGCGTCGTCGCGTTCGCGAGCAGGCGGTCGAAATGCTCCGCCGCATAGGCCACGAAGTCGACATCGAGCGTGCTGATGCCCTGCTGGAGGACGCCCCACATCGCCTCGCGGAAGTCGGAGACCACCCGCATGAGGACGAGCCGCGCCAGGCGGTCCGGCGGGACGGAACCGTGGTACTCGGCCAGCAAAGCGGCATCGTCATCGGGCGTCAGCTCATGGTTGATGCTGAAGTTGCCGAGGTCGAAATAGGGGTCGCCCATGCCGGCATACTCCCAATCGACGATCCGGATGCGCGCGCCGTCATCGATGAAGTTCGCGTTGAGCAGGTCGTTGTGGCACGGCGCGAGCTCGATCGGGTCGGCGAGGCAGGCGAGCTCGATGCGCCGTCCGATGGCGGCGGCGAGCTCGTATTCAGGCGGGATGCGCACGCCGCGGGCCGCTGCCAGGGCCTTGTATGCCTCCACGATCCGCAGCGGAACGAACAGGCCGGGGATCGGGGGGCCATCGTGGATGCGTCGAAGGGCGTCAGCGACACGGACGAGGGTCGAGGGCTCGCGGACCTGTTCGATCGGCACCTCGGAGCCTTCGATGAACCGAGTCACGAGGTAGCCCTCGGGTCGGATGAAGGCGGTCACCTCCGGGCCCACGCCCACGCCGGCAGCCGCCACCGTCGCGGCGTATTCGACCTCGCGGCTGATGCCGAGCAGATGCGTGTCATTGCCCGCAAGGCGGATCACGTACCGCTCGGGGACATCGGCGACGGTGACGAGGAAGTTGCGGTTCGTGATCCCGCCGCTCAGCGGGGTGAGCGCCAGGGCGTGCCCGGCGAGCTCCGGGAGGCGCTGCATCGCGCCGACCAGGTGGTCGCGCAGCTCGCCGCGGAGCTCGGAAGGTAGGGTCGCTTCTTCGGTCATAAGGAGCGGCGCGGCTCACGCCGCGCCGCAGCTCCTCCTCCCGGGAAGGTTCAGCTCAACCGATCGTCGCCTCACCGGTGATCACGTCGGCCGATTCGACGTCATGGGCACGCCCACGGACCGAGACCAGGTAGTAGATCGCCCCGATGACGATCAGCACGCCCACGAGGGTCTCGAAGATCGGCCACGCCGGCATCCCATCGATCGTGTTGCCGAACGGCTTGATGAACCCGTCGATCGTCGGGTTCGTGACTGCCCGACCATCGCCCCCGAAGTTCCCGAACAGGCCTGGGTCCTGCCAGATGGCGATGTTGAGCAGCATCAGGCCGCCATAGATGATCGCCAGGATGCTGATGGGCTTGCCCCAGCGACCGAGGTTGAACCACGCCGGCTGATGCGGCCACCCGCGGAAGCGGGCGTTCAGCACGCCGATATTGGTCAGCAGGTAGCTGAAGTAGATCAGGCCGGTCGCGGCGATCGAGACGCTGAAGCCACCGAGCGGGCCGATCACGAGGATCGGGATCGCAGCCAGGACGCCGACGGCGATCGCAGCGTTCGCCGGCGTCTTGAAGGTGCCGTTGACACGACCCCAGAGCGACCCGCCGGGGAGATGCCGGTCGCGGCTCATCGAGAACATCATCCGTGTCGCCGCACCCTGGATCGCCAAAGTGCAAACGAAGACGGAGGCGAGGATGACGAACAAGTAGACCTCGCCGACCGTTATCCCAGTCCCGAGGATGTCGTAGGTCAAGGTCGATTGGATCGTCGTGGCGATCGGGAAGCCGAGCGCCTGGCCCTCGGCGATCGCCGCGTCCATATCGGGGATCGCGAGGATCACCGCGACAAGGAACACGGTGCCGACGAGGCCGGACACGATGACGGACCAGATGACACCGCGCGGTGCCTGACGGCTCGCATCGACCGTCTCCTCGCCGAACGTGCCGGCGGTATCGAATCCGTAGACGACGAACAGCGCCATGAACATGCCGAGCGCGAAGGCCGGCAAGTATTGGCCGCCGGTCGCTGCCTCCGTCCCCTTCGTATCGAGGAGGACCGCCGGCGACTGGTTGTTCGCGAAGAACAGGAGGACGAGCGCGAAGACGAGCATCCCGAGGATCTCGGTGCCGACGCCGATGTTGTTGAGGATCGACATCAGCCGGACGCCGAATGCGTTGATGAGTGTCGTCAGCGTCAGTGCGGTGAGCGAGATGAACGTGAACATCGTCGTCAGGCCGGTCGGGTCCGCCGAATCGAGGAAGGCGGTCTGCCCCTCTGGGTTCGGACCGTGGATGCCATCGATGACGAAAGCCACGATCACGGCGACCGCGGTCACCGTGACGACCTGGGCCCAGAAGTAGAACCAGCCCGTGAACCAGCCCAATGTCCGGTTCGACAGGCGTTTCGACCACTGGTAGATCGAGCCGGCCACCGGGAAGTGGCTGGCGAGCTCGGCGAACACGAGCGCGACGATCAGCTGACCGATGATGACGATCGGCCACGACCAGAAGAACGCCGGTCCAGCCTGGCCGATGCCGATCGAGAAGTTGCCATACGTCCCGGTCGAGACGCTGATGAAGCTGAAGGCGATCGCGAAGTTCGACAGGAACCCGAGGGTCCGCCGAAGCTCCGGTTTGATCCCGAGCGACTGCAGGTGCGCGTCGTCGCGCGCCGCGATGTCCTCAGGGTTGACGGCACCCGCCACTGTTCCCTCCTTACCACCGCGCTGGGGGCGCGAGACTGACCTCTCGGAGTGGCTGTGGGACGCGAGGACCGGTTGTGCGGGCCTTCCCTCACCGCCCGACCGTGCGCGCGAGGATAGCACCGGGGTGCCCGCAGTCAACGGGCGTTCCGACTACGGGTCGAGGCGATAGAAGCGGAACGACTCGTGCTCCGTCGGAAGGATCGAGAACAGGGAGAATCCGGCCTCGCGCGCGTACGACTCGACGGTCGACGGACGGATGACGGTGCCCGTGCCGACGCTCGGCTGATCGACGAGGCCGTTGGCGAGACACGCGACGACGCTGTACCCGTAGAACAGCCGCTCGGCCTCGTCGCCGGGCGCCGTGAACGTCTCCGCGACGCGCTCATCGCCGACGAGCACGGCACCGCCGGGCGCGAGCAGCCGGCGCGCCGTGGCAAGGACCTCGGCCGGTCTCGCCATGTCGTGCAGCGCCTCGAAGATCGTTACGAGGTCGTAGCGACCCTCACCATCGGCGCTCGCGGCGTCCGCGAACAGGAACGCCACGCGTCCGTCCAGACCCGCGTCCGCGGCATGTGCCTTCGCACGTGCGATCGATCCCGCATCGATATCGATCCCGTCGACGGCCACCTCGGGGAAATGGCGGGCGATCGAGATCGATGACCAGCCGGTCCCACACGCGACGTCGGCAACACGGCCCTTCCCGGACCGCAGCTTCTCGGCGATGTCGGGCAGGGCCCCGATCCACTCGCCCATCAGGTGATGGAACTGCGGCCGGTTGATGCCCTCCTGGGCCTCGACCACGTCCGCGCCGTAATCGGCCCAGTCCACCCCCTCGCCCGTGCGGTACGCATCGAGCAGGCGGGGCATCGTGGCGGCCGTGCCGACGACGAACCGCGACAGCGGCGCCAGAAGCCATGGGCTCTCGGGATCGGTGAGGACCGCGGCGTGCGCCGCGGGCAGGGTGTAGCGCCGCTCGTCGGGTGCCGCCTGGACGTCGTCCACGTCGAGGATCGCACCGACCGCCTGGTGCTCCAGCCATTCGCGGGCATAGCGTGGATGGATGCCGGAGCGAGCCGCAAGCTCCGGAGCCGTCGCGGGGCCGCCGTCCTCGAGCGCTCGATAGAGTCCGAGCCGGTCGCCGACGTAGACGGCCTGGAGGTCGAGCGTGGCGAGCACCGCGCCGGCCAGCCGGCCCGCGAGCTCATCGCGACGTGCCTCGCCGATCGTGGCGGTCATGTCCCCTCCCCTCGTGGATGACGCGGACCTCGTGACGGCGAGGCCTCGGGCGATGCGTCTTGGGCCGCGGCGAATCCCGCAGCTTCCGCTATCGGGCGGCGGCAGCTTCCTTCAGCGAGTCCGGGATCGGTCGATGGGCTTCGACCGGCCGGATGTATGCCTCGACCATCTCGCGCGACCCGTTCACGCCGAGCTCGGTGAACAGGAACGCGAACTTGCGTCGCTGTGCCGCGAGGATCTCATCCTTGGCCTCGAGATCCCATAGCTCGCGCTTGAACGGCCCGATCGCCTTCTTGCGGGTCGTGTAGACGAACTGCTCGTCGGTTTGGTCGGGCTTGCGCTCATCAGCGGCATTCTCGAAGCACCAATCGCGGATCCGCTCGTGGAGCTCCTTCGGGAACGCGGGATGCTCGTAGAGAAGGTTCTGGAACCCGGTCGCCAGATGGATCTCGGCCGTCTCGACGGCCGGGAAGCGATGGAACAGCTCATCCGGCAGGGTCGACGCGCCATGCTGGACCGCGCCGGCAAGGCCGTACGAGCGGGCGATCTCGCCCAGCTCCCGCAGAACCTCGAAATCGAGCTTGACCTGGGCCATGCTCCCGTCGGGCAGCGGCACACCGCCGTGGCTGGTGCCGGTCTGCACGCTGACCTTGGAGATACCGATCGCGCCGGGCGCGCGTCGTTCCAGCTCGGCGTCATAGCCGTCCAGATAGGCGCGCAGGTCCTCGACGGTCGAGTTCTGATGGCCGACCTCGCCGATCTCGCCGCCGACGCTCACCGTGACGCCGTCGGACTCGATCTGCCGGATGAGGGCCGTCAGCTCGGCGGCGCGCATGTAGTTCTCGTGCTGCTGCTCGTCGATGGTCGGCTTCGAAAGATCGACGAGCGTGGACGAGTCGATGTCGATGTTGTGGTAGCCGGCGTCGATGGCGAGCCGGCAGGCCTTGCGGATCTCCTCGGTCATCGCCTCGGGATCGGCAGCGTATCTCTTGGCGTTGAATTGGTAGTGGTCGCCCTGGATGAACACGGGACCGTGCCAGTTCGCCGCGATCGCACCGGCGAGGACGGAGGTCGCGAAGTCGATCGGCCGCTGGAACGTGTAGGTCTGTTCGCTCCGGGCGATCTCAAAGATGACCGCACCGACATCGGCGCTCTGCGCGGTCTCGAACACCGTTCGCGCCATGTCGAACGTCTGCGCGCGCAGGTTGATCGCCGGTACCGTGAACCCGTGGACCTCGCCCCGGCCGCGGGCCATGTACAGCTCGTGGATGCTCGCCGAGAGCGCATCAAGCTCCTGGCTTGCCTCCCAGACGAGCCACTGCGCCGCAGCCTTGGTGGCGTCGTCCGCGGCGAACACAGCGGTCCAGGCGAGATCGCGGCTGGCAACGTCGCGGAATGCCTTCTCGTCATCGATGACGAGGCGACCACCGTCCAGGTGGGCGGCGGACCCGATCGCCGTCATGAGATCGGCCGGGCTGGTCGCGACGTGGGGCATCGGCGGGACTCTCCTCGTTCGTAGGTTCGAGTCCCATGGTAGCGACCTGCGCCGGCGGAACTCGGTAGCGCCTCGTTGCAGATCTCGTCCGCTACAGCGTGGGCTTGGTCACCATCAGGATGACGATCGCCACGATCAGGATCCCGAGGAACATCCCGCCTCGCTGCGCCTTCTTGACCGCCGCCATGAGTTCCGGCGGTGGCCCCGATGCGCCGGGCGGTGGCGGAGTCGAGGTCAGCTCGGCGATCCGTCGGCCCGTCGGGCCTTGCACTGCCAGCGCGTACGCCAGGGCGATCACGTAGAGCACGATGCCCAGACCGAGCCACAGCTGGCTGAACGGGTTCAACCCGGTCAGGTAGATCAGGACGAGTCCCGTGACCCCCTGGAAGATCGCCAATGGGATCACACGGGTCTTCGTGATCGCCTCGTTGATCCGGGCCGCGAAGTTCGCGTGCTGCGGCTCCTTCCCGGCCATCGAGCCGATGATCGGGAAGGCCGAGAACGCCGGCCCGAAGGCGATGATCGCCCCCATGACGTGAAGGAACAGGAAGATCGCGATCCAGATGTTCATTGCACCCTCTGTGACGGCCCCTTCACCCCGACGGCGGCGCCAAATATAGGTTCTCGGTGAGCTCGATTCGAGGTCGACGCGCCGGTCAGGTCACGTTCCGCGTCCGACGCCCGACGAAGTCGACCAGCACGTATTCGCCAAGGCGCTCCGGCGTCGCGTAGAACGCCCGCCCACGATTGAGCTTCGTCATGTGCGCCACGAATTCTGCGAGCGCGCGCGAACGCTCGAGCATGAACGTGTTGATCGTGATCCCCTCGCGCCCGCAGCGCTGGACCTCGCGCAACGTCTCCTGGATCGTCCTGCGCGTCGGCGGGTAGCTGAACTCCACCTGGCCGTTCTCGAAGTGGGCGGTCGGTTCGCCGTCGGTGATGACGACGATCTCCTTGTTCGCCGCGGCCTGGCGAGCCAGGATCCGACGAGCGAGCAGCAACCCATGCTGCAGGTTCGTGCCGTACTCGTAGCCGTGCCAGGTCAGCTCGGCGAGGGCGCCGGGCCGGATCTCCCGGGCGTAGTAGGCGAACCCGATGACGGTCAGATGATCGCGCGGGTACTGCGTCCGGATCAGCGTGTCGAGCGCGACCGCGACCTTCTTCGCGGCGAGGAAGCAGCCGCGCAACAGCATCGACCGGCTCATGTCCACGAGCAGGACCGTCGCGGTCCTCGTGAGCTGTTCCGAGCGGTAGACCTCGAAGTCGTCGGGTGTCAGCCGGATGGCGCGGTCACCGGCGGCGCGGCGTGACCCAAGGGCCGCCGGCGCGTTCTCGTCGCGGAGCAGGGCGTTCGTCAGCGTGCCTTTCAGGTCGAGATGGAACGGGTCGCCGAACTCATACGCCTTCGTCGTCTCCTCGCGTTCGCCGCCACGACCGTGTCGGTCCAGTCGATGCCCGCCGAACGCATCGCGCTGGAGACGCGCGAACAGGTCATCGAGCACCTGTTGACCGATCTTGCGCGTACCCCGCGGGGTCAGCTCGAGACGCTCGCCGTCACGCGTCAGGTAGCCGGCCTCCTCGAGCCGACGTGCGAGGTCGTCGAGCGCATCGAGGTCATGCACGGCGTCGTCGCCCATCAGATCCCGGACCTGGTCGCGGTCGATCGATGCGAGGTCCCCGGGTCCCTCGATGTCCATCAGCGCGTCCTCGAGCCGCTCCATCGACTGGAGACGTCCGATCTGCGCCAGCGCGCCATCGAGCGAGAGTGACTCGTCGCCGGTGAACCGGACCCGGTCACCGAGCCCGCCTGGCAACAGCAGGTCGAGGTTCGAGGCGAGCTGCGCGAGGTCGATCAACAGCCGGTCGTCGCGGAGGAGCGCCTCCATCATCGACTCGAGCTCGGCGCGCTGCTCGGGGCTCATCGACCGCATCAGCGACTGCATCGCGGCCATGCGCTGCGCGAGCTGGTCGATGATGTCATCGAAGGTCTGGGCACCCGGGAAGAACTGGCCGTGCTTGGCGAGGAACTCGCGGACATCGGGCTCCCGGCCTCCGATCCGCTCGCGGATCAGCTCGTTGAGGTCGCGCACCATCTCGCGGTTGGCGGCAAGATCCTCCGGCGTCACCGATCGGATGGCGTCGCTCATGCCGGCCACGAACTGGTCGAGCACCTGCTTGCTCAGACGCTCGACGAGCTCGTCGAAGCGCTGGCGTGCGTCAGGCTCCAGGAAGTCGTACTCACGCAGATCGCGGATCCGCTCGCCGACGTCGGGTGGAAGCGCGTCGAGCCGGTCGAGGCGCCGCGAAGCGAGGTCCTGTGCCGCCCGTGCGGTGTCGGGGTCCGGGGCCTCCTTGGCGGCGGTCTGGAGACGGCGTTCCACCCCCGCCCGCTCCTCCGCCACGATGTCCTCGAGCTCGCGCCGGATATCGCCGAGGACGTCGCCGAGGTCGTAGCGCTCCCGCAGATCCTCGCGTCGACGGGCCAGGCGCTCCATCAGGTCCTGCAGGCCCGCCATGTCCGGGCGCGTCGGATCGCCGCTGCGCCAGCCGCGTTCCATCAGCCGTCGAAGCGCCTCGGCGAGGTCGCCTTCGGCCATCACATCGTCGGAAAGCGCCTTGAGGATCTCGTCGGCAGCAAGATCGGGCAGTCGTTGCGTGCCGTCCCAGCGCGAATAGCGCGCGCGGCGAGCGAGCTCGGCGAGCGCGTCGTCGGCACGGGGCACTCGGCCGGTGAGGTCGCGCGGATCGGGCGAATAGGCGGTCATCGGTGTCGTGCTCGGTGTCCGGCTAGCGGTGGTAGATCGTGCCGCCGACGACGCGCTCCTTATTCAGGCGGCGCGCGAGGTGGAGGCCCTCGAGCAGGAACTCCACCGCCGAGGCGACGACCGCGGGCTCCTCCGCCCCGTCGGTCACATCGAACGACCCGAGTCGGGCGACGGCGTCATCCATGCCCGGCACTTCACGGAGCCAGGCGACGTATTCGCGAGACGGGGTGCGTTCCCCCGTCTCGATGATGAAGCCGTCCTCGAACGCCTCGACGATCGGGTCGAGGTCGTCGAGCGTCACCCGCCGGTTGAACGTCGAATAGAGCGCCTTCGTTATCAGCCGCTCGACGATGCGCTCTTCAGGCGCTTCGTCCCCGACCGACTCGAGCTCGACCTTGCCGACCGTCGACGCGACGACGGCGCCAAGGTCGCTGACCCGCGGCGCGGCGACAGGCTCGCCGAGCCGGACCGCGCGCTTGAGCGACGCGGCCTCAAGCACCTCCATGTTGGCGACTGAGACCCGTACGGACACCCCCGACCGCTGGCTGATCTCCGGGGAGCGCCGCGCAAGCTGGGTGATCTCGGCTACCAGCTCCTCCATGAACGGCGGCACGACGATCGTCGGCGTCGCGCTGTCACCGTGCCCGGCGCTCGGGTCGAAGCGGTGCTTCTCCTGCGCGACGATCGACAGCTCCTGATCCAACGAGCGCGGGTAGTGCGTGCGGATCTGCGAGCCGAGACGGTCCTTGAGCGGCGTGATGATCCGGCCGCGCGACGTGTAGTCCTCGGGGTTCGCGCTCGCGACGACGTACAAGTCGAGCGGGAGACGGACCGTGAATCCACGGATCTGGACGTCACGTTCCTCGAGCACGTTGAGCAGGCCCACCTGGATTCGTTCGGCGAGGTCGGGCAGCTCGTTGATCGCCACGATCCCGCGGTTGGCGCGAGGGATGAGCCCGTAGTGGAGCGTCAGCTCGTCGGACAGATAGCGACCCTCGGCGATCTTGATCGGGTCGACCTCGCCGATGAGGTCCGCGATCGTGATATCCGGCGTGGCGAGCTTTTCCGCGTAGCGGCGGTCGCGGGGCAGCCAATCGATCGCGGCGGCTTCTCCCTGCTGGTCGACGACGGCCTTGCCGGCGGGCGAAACGGGCTCGTATGGATCGTCGTTCAGCTCGCCGCCGCGGAGCACCGGCAGCCACTCATCGAGCAGGTTGATGAGCAGGCGGGCCATCCGGGTCTTGGCCTGGCCGCGCTCGCCAAGGAAGACGAGATCGTGACCGGCGAGGATCGCGTTCTCGATGGCAGGGATGACGGAGTCGTCAAAGCCGATGATCCCGGGCAAAACCTCACGGCCATCCGCCAGCCGGGCGATCAGATTCGATCGCAGCTCGTCTTTGACGGTCCGCGAGCGCCAGCCGCTCGCGCGGAGCTCGGCGATGGTCGTGGCGCGCTCGGTGGTGGACATCGCGGGACCTCAGTTCGTGGTCGGGACGCTGGACGGGGCAGTCGTCGTCGCGCGATAGCCATCGATGGCGGCGCGGACGGCGTCGATGTCGGTCATTCCGGCCTCGGCGAGGCCGGCGAGATAGTCACGCCGGCGGTCGACTTCCTGTTCGAAGTCGCCGGGGCGGCGACCGACGCGGAGCGCGAGCTCGGGCGTGATGCCCCAGCCGAAGTGTTCGAACGAATCGACGTCAGGATCCCAGGTCGCCAAGACGGCCGGCCCGAGTCGCTGGACGTGGCCATGCTCGTCGCGGGCGGTGGGGCGGACATAGTGCGCGGCGACGACGCGTCGAAGACCGTCTCCGACGGGACGGAGGATAAGGACGACACCGAGGCGCGAGAGCTCGTCGTCGCCGAGCAGGATCGGCGGTCGACGAAGCTGGTCGAACACGTCATCGAGCGAGTCGGCGTAGATCGTGGCCGCGAGCCCATAGCCGATCGAGGCCGCCCGCACCGCGATCCGGGCCTCG
>DATNFQ010000224.1:0-5859 GCA_035606295.1 Patescibacteria group bacterium | reverse complement strand
GGATCTAGCCCGTCTTTACGTCAACTCGCGCGGCTTCATGTTCGTCGGGCGTGGCTACACGTACCCGACCGCCCTCGAGGGCGCCCTCAAGCTCAAGGAGGTCAGCTACGTCCACGCCGAGGGCTATGCCGCCGGCGAGATGAAGCACGGCCCGATCTCGTTGCTCGACGCCGAGTGCCCGCTGGTCGCCGTCGCGACGCGCTCGTCGGTCTACGACAAGCTCGTCTCGAACGTCATGGAAGGCCGTGCGCGCGACGCTCGCGTGATCGCCGTCGCGACCGAGGGCGATCCCCAGATCGAACACTTCGCCGACGACATCTGCTGGGTGCCCGACACCCACGAGGCCCTCAGCGCCGTCCTCGCCATCATCCCGCTGCAGCTGTTCGCGTATCACGTCGCGATCGCGCGAGGCACGGACGTCGACCAGCCACGGAACCTCGCGAAGTCGGTCACGGTGGAGTAGCCGATGGCCGCGCCCGGTGAACGATCCGCGACGACCGCGGATCCCGCCCTCCCTGGCATCACCGAGCTCGGCATCGACATCATCAAGGTCGAACGGATCCGCGCTTCGCTCGAGCGCTTCGGCTCGCGCTTCACCCAGCGTGTCCTGACGCCGTCCGAGCAGCGCTACGTCCGCGATCGTCCGGAGACCATGGCCGGCCGCTGGGCTGCCAAGGAGGCGGTGTCGAAGGTGCTCGGCCTCGGGGTGCGCGGCATCGGCTGGCGTGATATCGAGATCGAGCGTCTGCCGACCGGCCAGCCCGCGGTGCGTCTCCACGGGCGAGCCCAGATCCGTGCCGAGCAGCTCGGCATGGGCCGGATCGCAGTGACGATCAGCCATGAGGCCGATTACGCGGTAGCGATGGCGTTCGGCCTCCGCACCACCGGCGGTCGCTATCTGTTCCCGCCCGACATCGAGGAGCGGCTCGACGACCGTGAACGACGGATCCTCGCCCGCATCGAGCGGCTCCGGGATCTCGCCGAGACCAACGGTGCCGGGTCGCTCGCCTCGGACGCACCGGATCAGGCGGAGTCGCATCGTGACTGAGCGGCGGCCGGTCGGGTTCGGTCGGCGGGACGACGGCACAGACAAGGGGGCTCCCGGGCCGACCGATGAGCGGCCGTGGCCGGAGGGCGTCCCCAAGCTCGACGAGGAGACGGCCATCGCGCTCTTGCCGAAGCGCCCGGAGCGCGGTCACAAGGGCTCGTTCGGCAAGTTGCTCGTGCTCGCGGGTTCGCTCGATTACGCGGGAGCCGGGCTGCTCGTCTGCCGCGCGGCCGGCCGCGCCGGAGTCGGCCTCGTCACGCTGGCCGTGCCCGAGACGCTCCAGCCGTTGTTCGCGGCGAAGGTCGTCGAGGCCACGACGATGGCGCTCCCGGAGGACGACGTCGAGGAGCTCGACCCGGAGCCGTCGCTCGCACGGATCCTGGATCACGACCATGACGCGCTCGTCGTCGGGCCCGGGCTGCGGCCCGGCCTTGCGACCGCAGACCTGGTCCGGATGCTGCTCGATACGGGCGGCGAGGAGCGGCCGCCACTCCTGCTCGATGCCGAGGCCCTGCGGTCGCTCGCATCGATGGACGGCTGGTGGGAGGGCGATCGGCGCCCTGCCGTGTTGACCCCGCACGCCGGAGAGTTCAGCCGGCTCCGCGTCGGGGCGGGCGTCGAGCCTGATGCCGACGGCGACCTGATCGACGACGACGTGGCACGGGTCGCCGCAGCGACGGATGCCGCCACGCACTGGCATCAGGTCGTCGTGCTGAAGGGCGCGCGAACGGTGATCGCGTCACCGGATGGCGAGGTGGTCGTCGCCACGTTCGAGAACCCGGCGCTCGCAAGTGGCGGGACGGGTGACGTCCTCGCCGGCACGATCGGGTCGCTCCTTGCGCAGGGCCTGTCCCCGTTCTCTGCGGCGCGGCTTGGCGTGTATCTCCACGGGCTCGCCGGTGAGGGGGCGCGCGAACGGTTCGGCGACGCCGGTGTCCTGGCATCGGATCTTCCAGATGGGATCGCCATCGCGCGTCGCCGCCTTGGGGCGATCGCCGAACGCCACTCGACGGACAAGCGGCTCGGGTTCCGCGTCCGCGAACCCGCCCAGGCGGCGGAGCCGCCATCGGACGCCGACGCCGCGCGCGCGTGAGCGCGCGCGAGGGATCGATCGAAGCGCGACTCGCCACGGCCGGGCTACCGCCACTACCACGGTTGGCCTGGCTGGAGCTTGATCTCGGCGCCCTGGCGGCGAATCTCGCCTCGCTGCGGTCATTGGCCGGTGGCGTCCCGGTCCATCCCGTCGTCAAGGGCGATGCATACGGGCATGGCGCCATCCCGATCGCGCAGGCGCTCGTCGACGCCGGCGCCGAGGGCCTCAGCGTCGCGACGATGGACGAGGCGCTCGAGCTACGCGAGGCCGGCCTCACGGTGCCCATCCGCGTGCTCTACCCGGTCCCACCAGGGGTGGTGGGTCAGGCGATGCGCAAACGCATCACGGTCGCCGCGGGGGACGCCGATACGACGCGGGCCCTCCTCGCCGCGGCGGACGCCGAAGGGGTGCCGGAAGGTCACGAACTCCTCATCGAGATCGAGGTCGAGACCGGGCTCGGCCGCGGCGGCGCCATGCCATCTGAGGTGGCACCGATCGTCGAACGGATCGACGCCGCTGCCCATGCGCGGCTCGTCGGGATGTGGACCCATCTCCAGGCCAGCGAGGATGGCGGTATCACCGGCGACCAGCTGCGACGGTTCGACGAGGCCGCAGGGCTCGTCGCCGCCGCCGGACACGCCGTGCCCACGCGCCATGTCGCCGCAAGCGGTGGCGTGCTCACGGGTGTCGGCGCATTCGATGGCATCCGACCCGGTCTGTCGACCTACGGCATCCTCCCCGACGAGCTCGAGGCCGTCCCGGATGAGGCGCGCCGGGGTCTCCGACCGGTCATGTCCCTCCACGCCCGAGCTGCCCGCGTCGCCGACCTGCCGGCCGGGTATGGGATCAGCTACGGCCCTTCCTTCCGGACCCAGCGCCCCAGTCGGATCGCGACCCTCCCGCTCGGATATGGCGACGGCTTCGCCCGTGCGCTCGCCAATCGGGCGGAGGCGCTCGTTCGGGGGCAGCGCGTTCCGCTGGTGGGCAACGTGACGATGGACGCCGTCATGGCCGACGTCACGGACGTTCCCGGACCACCCGTCGACCTCGACGACGAGTTCGTGCTGATCGGGGTCCAAGGCAACGAAATGATCACGGTCGAGGACCTGGCGCGGCAGCGCACCACCAACACCTGGGAGGTCGTGACCTCGATGTCTGGGCGACTACCCCGGGTGTACCATGCCGCGACCGGAGCTGTGGTGGGGATGCGGACGCTCACGGGGTGGAGAGGGTAGTTGGCACGGATCGAGCTCTGGAACGGGGACATCTGCGACCTCGAGGTCGATGCGATCGTCAACCCAGCGAACCTCTCGTTGTGGATGTCGACCGGCGTCTCGGGCGCGATCAAGCGCGCCGGCGGTGACGCCATCGAGTTCGCCGCGGTGCGCCAGGCGCCGGTCCCTCTCGGTGAGGCGATCGTGACGCCGGGGGGCTCGCTTGCCGCAAAGGCCGTGATCCACGCCGTCTCGCTCGACCGCGACCGACGTACGAGCGGCGCAGTCATCGAAGCGGCCGTTCGAAGCGCGATGGCGCGTGCGCGAGAGATCGGCGCCACGAGCGTTGCGTTCCCGGCGCTCGGTACCGGCGTCGGCGGTTTCCCGCTCGATGAGGCCGCGCGAATCACGGTGGAGACCGTGCGCGAGGAGCTCGCGCTGTCACCCGCCATCGAACATGTGACGTTCGCACTCCGGGGTGCTGCCGCGTATCAGGCGTTCGAGGCGGCGATCGCCCACACGACCGCCCCGCAGCGCTCGACCAACGTCGCATGAGCTTCCCGATCGAACCGTCCGAGGAACAGCGCAACGAACTGGTCGAACAGGTGGCCCGCGAGATCCAGCTCCGCGGCCTGACGTCGTCCGCCGTCCATTTCCTCGAGGCCAGCCGCCCGTATCGAGCGCTCGGTGCGAACGCGATGCTCTTCTTCGATCCGGTCCTGCGCGGCGTGTTCGGCGGTGACCTCGCGTCGGCGTCCGAGATCCTTGCCGACGACACGGGGATCGAGTTGCTGATCGCCAGGCTCGAGGAGCTCGACGACGAGCTCGTCTGGGACGGCTGAGCGCCGCGCGACGACCCCGTTCCGGACGGCCGCTCGCGGCGAGTCCGGGTAGCATCAGACGGTGACGACCCAACCCCACGCCTTCCTCACGATCGACCATGGGTCGGCGACCGTCTCGGTCGCGCTGATCGGTCGCGCCGGGGGCGCGTGGCGGCTCATCGGGAGCCTGGCGATCCCAGCCGGCGCCGATCTCGACCCGGCGATCGACCTGCTGGTCGAACGCACGCTGGCCGTTGACCCCGTCGTCGCGGAAGGCCTGGGCATCGTCGGTCTGCCGAGGAAGGATTTCCCCATCCTCGAGGTACGCAGCCTTCGCCCGAAGCGGCTGGCGATCGTGACCGGCTCGGAACGCACGCTCGCGGGTCTCGGCGAGACCGGGGCCCGGAGCGGCTGGCGGACGAGCGGGGCGAGCGCCGAGACGACCGATCCGCTCGCCATGACCCGACTGCTGCTCGACCGCGATGTCGGCGGCATCGTCGTCGGGGCCGGCGATCCGCCACGGGCGGACGAGCGCGGCGGCATCCGCGAGCTGGCCACGCTCGTCGCCGCGGTGGCGACCCGGCGACCGGAGATCCCGGTCGTGCTCTCAGGTGCGATGTCCGAGGCGCTGGACGTGTTCGGTGATGTCAGCGCGCGGCCCGGTGAGGTCGTGCTCGGCCCGGCAGCACGGCGCACGACCGGGGTCGACCCGGATGCCCCCGACCCGCTGGCCGATCTGTTGCTCGAACTGGCACTCCCAGCCGACGACCCGCGCCGCGCGCTTGCGACCGGAGCGCGCACGTTGGCCGACGTGCTCGACCGGCGCGTCGAGGCGATCATGCTCGGCCACGACGCTGCGGCGCGTGCGGTGGCCGTGCCCGGTCAGGGCGGCGAGGCTTCGACGGTCCGACTCGGGGTCGTCCCTTCTGCTGCCGTCGCGCCCGATGAGCCCGATGACGCGGTCGTCGACGGTGTGATGGCCTGGTCGACGATGCCCGCTGACCGGCACCGGATCCGTGATCGGATGCGTGAGCTCCGCATCGCGCCCTGGTCAGATGCCGCGGGCGACGGCGCTGCCCTGCGGATGGCGGCCGCTCGTGCTGCCTTGACGCGACTCGCAGGCGCGACATCCCACTTCGACGATGGCCCGGTGCCGGATCTCGTCGTCGCGGCGAGTGGCGTCTGGACGTCCGTGCCTGCGCCCGCAGTGGCGCTCGCCCACATCGATGTCCTTCGGCGCCCAGGGGCGAGCCAGTACGCCCTGGATCACGCGCGCCTCCTCGGTCCGCTCGGGGCGATCCCTGATGCCGGCGAGCGTCGCGCGCTACTCATGGACCTCGTCGACGATCTGCTTGCGCCACTCGGCAGCGTCGTAACGCCCGCCGGGCTTCGCGCCGGCAGGTCGGTCGGCACGGTGGCCGTCCACGCGAGGGACGGGATCAGCGAGCTCGAGCTGATGCCGGGCGGGCTCGAGCTCGTCGACCTGCCGCCGGGATCCACGGCGGTCGCCGAATTCAAGTTCCGCGAGCGCGTCCGCCTGGGCGGCCGGGGCCGCCACTTCGCGATCGATGTGGCGGGCGGGCTCGGTGGCTTGATGGTCGACCTGCGCGATGTGCCATTGCGCCTGCCCGATCGGGCGGATCGCCGGCGCGATCTGCTCGCCGCGTGGCAGTCGTCGCTCTG
>DATNFQ010000223.1:0-4754 GCA_035606295.1 Patescibacteria group bacterium | reverse complement strand
GTCGACGCCATCGTGAACGCAGCGAATAGCTCGCTCACGGGCGGCGGTGGCGTCGATGGCGCGATCCATCGGGCAGGTGGTCCGGCTGTCATGGAAGACCTCGAACGCCGATACGGGCGCGGCCGCCACTGCCCGACGGGGAGTGCCGTGATCAGCCTCGGCGGCGAGCTGCCGGCAGGCTTCGTCATCCACGCCGTGGGCCCGATCTGGCGAGGCGGCACAGCCGGGGAAGCGGAGCTCCTTGCGAGTGCCTACCGCACGTCCCTCGATCTCGCGGCCCGCGAGGGCGTTCGGACCGTCGCGTTCCCATCGATCTCGACCGGGATCTATGGCTACCCCGTCGACCTCGCCGCCCCGGTCGCCTTCGCGGCGGTAGGAACATGGATCGCCGAGCACCCCGATGCGCTTGATGCTGTGACGTTCGTGCTGTTCTCGACGGACACCCTTGAGGCGTTCGAGCGCGCCGGACGCTCGTGACTGACACGGTCCTCTCGCGCCGGGCGCTCAACCGGACGCTCCTCACCAGGCAGCTGCTACTCGAGCGAGTCCGCCGGCCTGCGCTCGACGTCGTCGGACTTCTCGTCGGGATGCAGGCCCAGGAGCCGATCGATCCGTACGTCGGGCTATGGACTCGCATCGACGGGTTCGATCCGTCGGAGCTGAGCGACGCGATCGAGGAGCGGAAGGCCCTGCGTATGGGCCTCCTTCGCGGGACGCTCCACCTCGTTACCGCTCGCGACGCCCTGGCGCAGTACCCGATCCTCGCCGACGTCATGACACGGTCGTGGCGGAGCAGCCCGTTCGCGAAGCAGCTCGTCGGGGTCGACCTCGACGCCGTCCTCGCGCGCGCACGTGCGCTGCTGGAGGAGCGCCCGATGACGCCGTCCGAGCTCGGCGTGGCGATGGCGCCGGGGTGGCCGGACCGCGACGCGCCGTCGCTGGCCTACGCCGCTCGCTTCATGCTGCCGCTCGTGCAGGTCCCGCCGCGAGGTCTCTGGGGCCGGACGAGTCGGCCGACCAACACGACCGCCGAAGCGTGGCTCGGAGCGTCGATGGCGCCGGATCCGAGCATCGATGACCTGCTCCTCCGATATCTCGCCGCCTTCGGGCCGGCGTCCGTCGCCGACATGCGCGTCTGGTCATGGCTGACGGGGCTGCGCGAGGTCGTCGAGCGGCTGCGCCCGCGCCTGCGGACCTTCCGTGACGAGGGAGGCCGCGAGCTGTTCGATGTCGAGGATGGCGTGATCGCCGATCCAGATCTCGCTGTGCCGATCCGGTTCCTGCCGCAGTACGACAACGTGTTCCTGTCGCATGACGACCGGTCGCGCATCCTCGTGGGCGGTGTGAGGGTCGAAGACCTCGTATGGAAGGGCGGCGTGCTGATCGACGGCTACGTCGGCGCCGCATGGCGGATCCGCCGCGAGAAGAAAGCCGCGACGATGACCGTGACGCTCTACGTGCCGGTCACGGGGGTGCAACGCCCCGAGATCGAGGCAGAAGGGGAGCGCCTCTTCTCGTTCCTTGCCCCGGACGCCGATCCCCGCGAGATCCAGCTGGTCGCGTCGACCTAGACCTGCGGCAGCTCGCGGCCCGCGGCCTTGGCGGCGGCCGCCTTCTCAGCCCAGGCACCCAGGACGTTGTCCTTGTGCGGCCGGATCGGGCAGTGCTCGTCGCGGTTGTTGAACTCGTCGCAGTAGCCGAGTGGCACGCACTTCGGCGCGAGGAATGAGCCCAGGAACGGCGAGACCGTGAAGATCTGCTGGCGGATCAGCTGGAACAGCCGGCGGATCTCCCACTGGGCCATCGTGCACAGCCGCAGCCCCGACATGTGGATCAGCGCCCTGAGGTTCGCGGTCATCACGAGGTTCGTGCGGGTCGCATTCGGGAACACGAACCGGGCGTCCTCGCCGGGCAGACCTGCCTCGAGCATCTCGCCGTAGAGCTCGAGCGCGCCGGAGACCTGATCCTCGTAGCGCTCGCGCAGCTCAGCGTCGCCCTCGGCGATGGAGTGCGGCAGCATCGTCGCGGCGCCCTTGAACTTCACGTAGCGCTGGCTCTGCTGGTCGAAGGCCACGCCGGCTCGATGCCGTACGAGCTGATGGGACAAGGTCCGCGACACACCGCTGATGCCGAACGTGAAGACGATGTGCTCGATGGTGGAGCCGTGGCCGGACTCGATCACCGACGCGATCAGCTTCTGCATCTTCGCCGGGTCGAATTCGCCATCGACCGACTTCCGGAAGATCTCCTCCGGCGGCATCTCCGAGTAGCACGTCCGACAGGCGGTGTAGATGATCGGGACGTAGAACTGCTCGACGATCTCGCGGTTCGGGAAGAGGAGCGTCGCCGTCATCCCGAGCTCGCGGCGCCCGGGGTTCTTGGGGATGCCGGTCTTGGGTCTGGGCGCGGGGATCGGCTCGGCTGCCATCGACCGCCAGTCTAGCCGAACCGAGCTGCCGCCCCAGCCGTCGTCAGGCGGCGTTCCCTAGTCGATCAGTAGTAGTCCGAGCACGACAGGAAGTAGCCGCAGCGGCAGATCAGCTTGCACTTGCGCTCATCCATCTGGGCGCCGCAATTCGCGCAGGTAAGGATCACCGTCCCTGGGTCGACGTCCGCGGCTGGCTCGGCCGCGACGCCCTCGTCGAGCATCACGAGCGTCGGCAGCGGGGCGCCCGCGATCGCAGCGCCGACCGGCCCGTCGGGCGCGACCGACTCAGTGGCCATCGAGGACCCCTTCCGGCGTTCCAGCGCCTTCGAGCGCGTATGCGACCGCGTCGTCGAGCGTCATCGCGGCACCCTCGGCGCCGAGCCGCTCCGCCTCGTCGGCCGGCATGTATTGCAGGACATTCGGTCGCATCCCTGCCTGCTCGAAGGCGGTCTCCGTGTACGTTGCCAGACCCGTGCCGGTCTCATTGGTGAGATTCCGGGCGGCGCCGCGAAGCCGTGCCGCACGCGGAAGGTCGTCGAGCTGCACGGCGACCGAGGCGAGGTCGAACAAGGTCAGCGTCAGACCGGCGATGTCGCCGGCCGCATGGAAATGCGTTATCGCATGAGCGACCGCGTCCCGCGCCTCCTCGGTCCGCCGCTGGCGGATCAGCGCGGACCCGAGCATGTGGAGGGACCATGCCTCCATCGTCCGATCCCCCTCATCGCGGAACAACCGGAGGGCCTCGCGGAAGTCGGGTTCCCCGCCGGTTTCCGAGCCTGCGAAGTACCTGAGGGTCCCGAGGCCCCAGAGCGCGTTGGCTTCGCCTCGATGGTCCCCGATGCGACGGAACGCGGCCAGAGCGGCCTCGAGGTAGCCCTCGCCGCGATGCTCGGGGTCGCTGCCTTGGAACGGACCGTTTTCCCCGACCGCATACGAGAACGAGAGGTTGTAGTAGGCATTGGCGATCTCGCGATCGTCCCCGAGCTCCTTCCAGATCTCGGCCGCCTCGGTGTAGGCGACCTGCATCCGGTCGATGTCGCCCTGCCACCAGCAGATACCGCCGAGCGCTTCGAGCAGCCGGGCCCGGAGCCGCCGATCGTCGTGCGACCAGGGCGCGGCGTCCATCGCTTCGAGTCGCATGCGTGCCTCCGCTAGGTGGCCATGCTTCTGCCAGAAGCGCCACAACGCGAAGGCGAGCCGGATCGCGACCGGTGGCTCGGGTCGCGCGACCATCCGGTCAAGGACGACCCGGAAGTCGTCGTGCGCGAGCTCGAGGCGGTCGAGCCACTGCCGTTGGTCGTCACCGGCGAGCTGGGGGGCCGCAGTCTCGGCAAGACCAAGGAACCAGTCGCGATGGCGATCGATGATGGCGTCCTGCTCGCCGCGGGCCGCGAGGCGCTCCGATGCGTACTCCCTGATCGACTCCAGCAGTCCGAAACGCGGCTCACCCACCGGCGTCTCATCGATGCGCACGAGGCTCTGGTCTGCGAGCGCCGAGAGGCCGTCGACGACGTCGACGCCGAGTTCGGAGGCCGGGCCGAGCACGGCTTCGGCCGCCTCGATGTCAGCCGACCCCGCGAACACCGACAAGCGGTCGAGCAGACGACGGCTTCCCTCGTCGAGGATGTCGTAGCTCCAGGCGATCGCGCCGCGAAGCGTCTGCTGCCGCGCCGGCAGGTCGCGGCCGCCAGCGGAGAGCACGTCGAGCTGATGCTCCAGCCTCGTCAGGATGGCGTCCGGCGACAGAAGCTTCACGCGTGCCGCCGCGAGCTCGATCGCCAGCGGCATGCCATGCAGCCGGGCGGCGATGGCCGCGACCGCAGGAGCGTTCTCATCGGTGACGGTGAAATTCGGGCGCACCGCCTTCGCCCGCTCGATGAACAGCCGGACCGCGGCGTACTGCCCGACCGACGCCGCATCGATACCACGCGAAACGCCCGGAAGATTCATCCGCTCGGCGCTGCTGAGCGCAGCCAGATCGGGCGGGACCGGCAGGCCGGGTACCGGGTATTCCTGCTCACCCGAGATATGCAAAGCCGCGCGACTGGTCGCGATGACCTTGAGGTCCGGCGCTGCACGGAGCAGCTCGGCGACGACCGGTGCACCGTCGAGGACCTGCTCGAAGTTGTCGAGGACCAGCAGGACGCGCCGGGAGGCCAGCCATTCTGGAAGAGCCTCCGCGACCGGCTGCGTGGTGCCCTCAGTGACGCCGATCGAGGCCACGATCCGGGATGACACGAGCAGCGGGTCCCGGATCGGTTCGAGCGGAACGAAGAACACGCCATCGGGGAAGCGGTCTGCGACGCGGGTCGCAAGGGCGATGGAC
>DATNFQ010000222.1:0-2516 GCA_035606295.1 Patescibacteria group bacterium | reverse complement strand
CACCTCGTTCGCGGCATGTCCCGGGACAGCCCGGGCCCGACCATGCTCGGCCGTGCTCGCCGGCCCAACGCGCGAAGGTCGATCGCGTGCAGTCACAGCCATAGATGAGACCCGCGGTCCGGAGGAGCGCCAGCGAGGTCTCGTACGCGATCTGAGCGTCGGCGTCGGTCTGGCGGACCGGCCCGACAGCAGCCCGGAACCCGAGCCACTCGAGATCCTCGAGAAGGGCGGCGTCATATTCCGGGCGGCATCGCTGCCGGTCGTGATCCTCGATGCGCAGGAGTACATCCGCACCGCTTCGCCGAGCGAGCGCCCATGTCCAGATGGCGTTCGCGACGTGACCGAGATGGAGATACCCGGTCGGGGCCGGTGCGAAACGCGTCAGCCGCGCCGGTACATCGAGGCGATCAGGCTCGCCGGTGTCAGGCGTCGCCACCCCCGGCGTCGACGTCCCGCGGGCGACGCCGGTCGCGGGATTCGAGCGCGCGCGTGGCCGCGAAGAGCCGGCGATACAGGGCGATCAGATCGGCCTGCGGCATCGGGCCCTCGTTCGCCATCGACACGCGCAGCAGGATCTCGCGTTCGCGTTCCGCGTCACGCACAGCCGTCCGGCCGGCGTCGGCCTTGGCCTGTCCCGCCTCGCGCGCGACGCGGGCTCGCTCGTTCAACAGGGCGACGATCCGTCGATCAAGCGCGTCGATCCGTCGCCGCAATCGGCGAAGTTCGGCGGTCTCCAATGCCTTGCGGCGGCTTCGCTCAGCCAACAGGTGCCCCTCGGTCAGGGTCGCTCGCTCGACGTGCGATCGACTCGAGTGCGAGGTGGTATCCGCGCGCGCCCTGCCCGACGATCGACTCGAGAGCGATGTCATGGAGGTAGTTGACGTGACGGAACGGCTCGCGCCGCGACGGATCGGAAAGGTGGACCTCGATGAAGGGGCGTTGGGACGCGAGGATGGCGTCGCGCAACGCGATGCTGGTGTGGGTCAGCCCACCGGCGTTCACGATCGCGAAGTCGAAGTCGCGCGCGTGCAGCCGATCGATCAACGCCCCTTCGTGACTCGACTGGAAGAAGTCGACATCCAGTCCAAGCTCGCCGGCTCGTTCCGCGATCCCGGCGTGGATCTGATCGAGCGTTTCGTACCCGTAGATCTCCGGCTCACGTGTCCCGACCATGTTCAGGTTCGGTCCCTGCAGGACCAGCACACGCGTCACGGCGCGCTCCCCGCGGCAAGCAGCGACCCTGCCGCCTGGACGACGACCTCGTCCGGCACGTCGCTGCGGATCTCCACCCCGTCCTGGGTCGGCAATACCCAGCGGAGTCTGCCGCCCTCGTGCTTCTTGTCCTGCGCCAGATGCGCGAGGACGTCGTCGAGCGCGTAGGGGAGCGGCTCGACCGCGAGACCCAGGCTGTCGAGGACCGCCCCGATCCGCGCAGACCGGTCCGCGGGCGTCACCCCGACGGCCTCACCGATCCGGCACGCAGCGCGCAGGCCATAGGCAACGGCCTCGCCATGGAGGAGCGCGTCGAAACCCGCGGCCGCTTCGACGGCGTGGCCGAGCGAATGGCCAAGGTTCAGCCGGATGCGCCCGGTGCCGCCGGCACGCTCGCGTTCATCGGCCACGACGACCTCGACCTTCGCCCAGGCGCAGCGCTCGACGACCTCGGCGACCTCGCCGCGCTCGACGGATCCCGAGTCGCCCCGGGCGATCGCATCACCGCGTCGCTCGAGCAGCTCGAACAACCGCTCGTCGCCGAGTGCCGCCATCTTCACCGCCTCGCCCAGCGCCGCGCGTCGATGCCGCTCGGGGAGAGAGCCCAACAGCGAGACGTCGATCACGACGTCCGTCGGCTGGTGGAAGGCACCTACGAGGTTCTTGCCCTCGGGTAGATCGACCGCCGTCTTGCCCCCGATCGATGAATCGATCTGGGCGACGAGTGACGTGGGGACGTGGACGATCGGGATCCCCCGCAGGTACGTCGCCGCGAGGAAGCCGGCCGTGTCACCGAGGGCGCCGCCACCGATCGCGATGATCGGCTCGCCTCGCGAGATGTGATGCTGGGAAAGCTCGCTGGCAGCGCTCTCGATGACGGACAGGCGTTTTGCCGCCTCGCCCTCGGGGAGCAGGACCGTCGCGACGGCCCGCCCCCGCGCCTCGAGCCCTGCCGCGATGCCTGACCCGACGGCGTTCCAGGCACCCGGCTCGGACACGATCAGCGCGCGCCGCGCCTCCAAACGTCCGAGCGCCGCATCCACGGCCGAGGCCGCGATGCCATCGCCGATCACGATCCGACCGATCGGGGTCGCGGCTGACAGCAGTCGCGCGCCGGGCTGCGGTGCGCGCTGCCGTTCGGCCAGGTGGCTCTCGACGGCCGTGACCACCGTCACCACGTCCGCGACTCCCGCGATGTGGATGTCCGCTGCGGCATGGAACCGTTCCCGCTTCGCTCCGAGCTCGCGAAGCGTGCCGATCGGATCTCGACCTTGGACGAGCGGTCGGACATGCGGCGAACGGCG
>DATNFQ010000221.1:0-13415 GCA_035606295.1 Patescibacteria group bacterium | reverse complement strand
CGGTGCAGGAACAGCTGACCTCGCTACGCGTCGTCAAGGCGTTCGGGCAGGAGGAGCGGGAGCACGCCCGGTTCATGTCACGTGCTGCGGAAGGCGTCAGCGCTCGCATGCGGCTCGCGTTCTCCGAGGGCCTCTTCGGCGTGATCAACAAGGGGATCGTGGCTCTCGGGACGGCGGGCGTCCTGTATCTGGGCGCGCTGCACGTCCAGTCGGGCGTGATCTCACTTGGAGACCTGCTGCTGATCCTCGGCTATATCGCGCTCCTGTACGACCCGATCAATACGATCGCGAGTCGCGTGACGCGGATGCAGTCGTCCATCGCAAGCGCGGAGCGCGCCTTCACGCTGCTCGACGAGCGCCCCGACGTGCCCGAGTCGCCATATACGATCCCACTGCCCAGGGCGTCCGGTCGCATCGCGTTCCAGCACGTTTCCTATCGCTACGGCGATGGGCCGCTGGCCCTCGACGATGTCTCCTTCTCCATCCCTGCCGGGAGTCGCGTGGGCGTGCTCGGCGCGACCGGAGCCGGCAAGACGACGCTGCTCAGCCTGCTGACCCGTTTCGCCGATCCGACCCGTGGGAGGATCCTGCTCGACGGGAACGACATTCGCGATCACCGCGTCGCGGACCTTCGCAACCAGTTCGGGATCGTCCTGCAGGAGCCCGTGCTGTTCGGGACCACCATCGCCGAGAACATCGCCTATGCGCGTGAGGACGCCACATTCGACGAGATCGTCGAGGCGGCACGGATGGCGAGCGCGCACGAGTTCATCGCCGCGTTACCAGGCGGCTATGACACGGACGTCGGTGAACGAGGCATGAGCCTGTCCGGAGGTGAGCGCCAACGGATCTCGCTCGCTCGCGCGTTCCTCAAGGACGCCCCGATCCTGATCCTCGATGAGCCGACAAGCTCCGTCGATGCCTCCACGGAGGCGGCGATCATCGCAGCGATCGACCGCCTGCTCGAGGGTCGGACATGCTTCCTGATCACCCACCGTCGGACAGCGACACGTGACTGCGACATGTGGCTCGAGCTCGACCACGGGCGGCTCGTCCATCGGCCGACGTACCAGCGGCCGAAAGGGGTCGGGCGAGCCCGGCAGTCGCGCGACGTCTCTGTCATGGCGACCGTCGATGGCTGAGCGTCGTACGCCCATCGTCGATGTCACCGACCCGGTCGCTCACCCGGCGGCCGCCGCCTGGCGCAGCCTGGGTGGCCGACGGAACGACCCGGTCGGTGTCCAGATCCTCAAAGAGATCGACAAGACGCGCGCCTATCGCTTGTCAGGTTGCGGTCCCGACGGTGGGAACATCGTCGCGACGCGCCGAGCGGCCGCGATCACCCGCCTCGAAACGACGATCTACGAGAAAGCGCTCTCGCGTGCCCGCGTCTCGCGATTACGGCTCCACGGGGTCGTCGACGAGGCCGACGGGACGTCGTGGATGTTCCTCGACGACGCCGGCGAGGTGCGCGCGGACCTCCGCCGGTATGACGATCGTGCCCTGGCCGGGCGATGGCTGGGCGAGCTCCACCTCGACATAGCCTCGCAGCCGCGGCCGGACGGGCTCCCTGACCGCGATCTCGATGACGCGCGCCGGACCCTTGCGTCGAGCCGCGCGACCCTGATGTCGACGATCGATCGGACGGACATCGATGATCAAGGTCGACGTTCGCTCGAGGACCTCGTCGGGCTGCTGGACGCGATCGGGGACGGGTGGCACCGGGTCGTCGGAGTCGTCGGTGAGCTGCCGGCGACGCTCGTCCACGCCGACTTCGTGGGCAAGAACATGCGCCTTCGCGACGACGGCGAAACGCGAACGCTTGACGTCTTCGACTGGGACGTCGCCGGTTGGGGACCGCCGGTCCGTGACCTCGCGGCGGTCGATGTCGGGGCGTATATGGAGGTGGCGGGCGTCCTCTGGGGCGTCCGAGCCCGCGACCTGGACCGTCTC
This sequence comes from Patescibacteria group bacterium, assembly GCA_035606295.1. GTDB lineage: Bacteria > Chloroflexota > Limnocylindria > Limnocylindrales > CSP1-4 > SPCO01. Next base: position 11,462 of record DATNFQ010000221.1, on the reverse strand, counting down.
TCGGACGTCGCCCGCTTATTGCGCCTGATCGCCGCCATCGACTGGGAGATGCCCGGTCTACGCCTGAGCTGGCTCCCGCGCGTCGTTGCCCGCCTGTCGACCCACACCGCGCGGCTCCGGTCGACGCTCGTCACTGTCGGCCTCGAGGCCTCGAACATCCGACGGGCGGAGGCCAGCGAAGCGGCGGATGGCTGGTTGGACCGATCCGCGCTGGCCCAGGGCCTTCGCCAGATGGACCAATACGGTGACCAGCGGATCGTCGATGTCATCGAGGCGACCCCCGACGTCTACCGAAGCACCTCCCCGATCGCGACGGTCCGGTGTGCATTCGACGACGGCATCGAGCGACGAGTCTTCGTGAAACGCGATGTCCCGGGCCTGCATGCGGGCGGGCCCTTCTGGGCGGGTGGCCCTTATGAGGCACGTGTGTACCGCGACATCCTCGCCGCGCGCGACCTCGGGACGCCCGCCTTCTATGGCTCGTGGTCGGATCTCGCGTCCGGCGACACCTACCTGGCGGTCGAACACGTCGACGGGTGGCGCCTGGGTCGGAGCGATGCGGCCTGGCTGGTCGAAGCAGCGCGCTGGTTGGGGCGCCTCCATCGCGACCTGACGCCGATCGCTCGCCGGCATCCCGGCATACGCGCCTATGACCGCGCCTTCTACCTAGGCCTGTCGCGGTGCGCCATGGCGGCCATCGGCGCTGCGCCAGAGACGACCTGGGTCACGCCGCTTCTTGCGCGGTTCGATGACGTGATGATCCCGAGGCTCGTGAGGGCGGCGGGTGAGTTCATCCATGGCGAGCCGTATCCCGAGAATCTCCTTGTCAGTGCCGGGCGGATCCGAGCCGTCGACTGGCAGTCCGCCGCGATCGGTCCCGCGGCGATCGACGTCGCGTGCCTGACGGAGGGCCCATGGCCCTCGGAGATCGTCGCCGCTGCCGAGGCCGCTTATATGGCCGAACGAGGGCCTGATGACCCGAGGATGACCATGTTCGAACGGGAGCTGGAGGCGGCCCGGCTGTACTGGTCCGTCCGATGGCTCGGCGTGGACGCGACGGTCGCCTCTCCCCAGCCCGTCCGCCTGGCGTCGCTGCGAAGGTCGGCCGAACGCCTCGGACTCGTGCCCGCGACCGATCAGTAGCGGCTGGGCGTTTCGCGAGCGCCAGCGAGCGCGCCGACCCGTTCGATGAGCCGCTTGAGGAACGCGTCGATGTCAGCTGTCGCTGCGACATCGACGTTCGGCGGCTTGCCGGTGAGGTGGCGCCGGTCGGCGACGGTCATCCCGGACGTGAGCTCGCCGCGCGTCTCGACGTCGACGTATAGCGCTTCCGTCGTGATCAGGCCGGGATCGAGTGCCGCGGCGACGGCAAGTGGGTCGTGGATGAATGCGCCGTAGAAGCCGTCATAGCGTTCGTGGAACTCGTAGTACCAGCGCAGCGCATCGGCGATGAACCGGATCACCGGGTTCGAGGCGACCGACATCCGCGGCGCCAGTGGATCGACCTGGGCGGACGCCAGGTTCTCGTCAGGACGGCTCCCCGCGCGATGCGCGAGCGCGACGACGTGCTCCGGGCCGATCCGCGCGCCCTCCGTCACATCGAGGCCGAGCGCCACGGGTCGCGGCACGGAAGGGTCGACGGCGATGGCCTGCGCCCAGGCGCCGAACGCGATCTTGGCGGCCTCCGGGTCGCAGTGGAGGTTCCATTCCGTCGTCGGCGTCGTGTTTCCCGGCGCCCCGAAGGCGCCGCCCATCAGGACATGACGGCGTAACAGCTGGGGCAGGCGCGGCTCCCGCTCCAGTGCGACCGCGAGGTTCGTGAGGGGTCCGAGCGTGACGAGCGTGATCTCGCCAGGCCGCGCGCGAGCGGCCTCGACGATGACGTCGACGCCATGTCGGTCGCTGATCGCACGAGACGGCGGTGGCAGCTCGGCGTACCCGATGCCGCGCGGCCCGTGTGTCTCGGGGGTCGTCTCGAGCGGTCGCTCGAGCGGGACTTCACGCCCCACGGCGACCTCGATGTCGGTCCGTCCCGAAAGTTCGAGGACTGCCAGCGTGTTGATCGCGACCTGACGCGCCTCGACGTTTCCCGACACACACGTGACGGCGAGGATGTCCGCCTCGCGCGATCCGAGCGCATAGAGGAGCGCGAGGCTGTCGTCGATGCCGGTATCGACGTCGAGGATCACGGGCATCGGCGTGGGATCGGTCATCGCGCGATGCTAGCCGGAGCGGACGCCCTCGAGACGCCACACGGCGCGCCCGGCACCCAGACGACGGGCCCACGAGGACACGGCCGTGGTGTCGGCGGGCGCCGCCGCGCACATCGAGGTCAGCTCGAGGCCGGCAGCCGACCAGGCAGCCTCGATCCGCGGGCGCCGCGACGCGTCGAGGCGCTCGATCCCGGGGATGCCATCCGACGGGATGACCGAGGTGAGCACCTCGATGCGAGCTGCCGGGCGCGCGACCGAAGCCACGCCGCACAACGCGCGTTCGTCCAGGCCGAGGACGCCTCGCAACAGCGATCCCCACGGGAACATGACGGTGACGAGGTCTGCCGACCCCGTGAGCGGTGAAGCCGGCAGCGTCTCGACACCGGCGGCAAGGAATAGGGCGTTGCTCGGACCGCGGCGGTTCGCGCGTCGGGATGCCTCGGCCATCGAGGCGGCCACCGCGTCCACGCCGATGACCAGCGCAGCAGGGTCGTGAGCGGCACGAGCGAGCACGACACGGCCGTCGCCCGTGCCGACATCGACGATCACCCGGTCGGCCCGGGCGATCAGATCGCGGACTTAGCCGACGTCCACCTCGAGGGTGCGTCGTCCGATGACGTGTCGCATGGAGCGGCAGTCTACACTCCCTCGGTGCTTCCCCCGATCGGGCCATATGAGCGACGGCCTGCCACTCTCGAGCCGTGGGATCCCAGAGCCATCGAGGTCGCCAAGGCGGTCGCCGAGCTGATCCACGAGCATCGCCCCGATCTCGTCGTCGAGCACATCGGCAGCACCGCGGTACCAGGTCTGCCGGGCAAGGGCATCGTCGACCTGTCCATCGCCACGACGCCGGACGACGTGCCGGCCGTGGCCGCGATGCTGCGCGACCTCGGGTTCGGACCGCAGCCGGGGCCGGACCCGTGGCCTCCGGGCCGGCCGATGCTCGTCGGGTCGATCGTCCGTGCCGGTACGACGTTCCGCATCCACTGCCATGTCCTGCCGGAGCAGGAGGAGCTCAAGCGCGACATCGCATTCCGGGATGCGCTCCTCGCCGACCCCGCGCTCGTGGAGGGGTATGCGGCCCTCAAGACCGGGATCGTCACGAGCGGCCCGCTCGAGCCGCATCAGTACACGTATCGCAAACAGGCCTGGATCTCCGACGTCCATCGGAAGCTCGGCGTCGAACGACGGCCGATCACGCCACCCGCGACGATCGGCATCCTCGGTGGGGGCCAGCTCGGGCGGATGATCGGTATGGCCGCCAGGGCGATGGGCTATCGCATCGTCGTCCTCGACCCGGACCCGAACTGCCCAGCCTCGGGCATCGCTGACCGCATGGTTATCAGCACGTACGACGATGTCGGTGCGGCACTCCGACTCGCAAGCTTCAGCGACGTGGTGACCTACGAGCTCGAGCACGTCGCGACGGAGGTCGTGGACGCGATCGACGTGGTGAAGCCTGTTCGCCCCGGACGCCTGCCGCTGCACGTCACCCAGGATCGGATCGCCGAGCGACGGTTCCTCGAGAGCGCCGGGGTCGAGGTCGCGGACTGGCGTCAGGTCCACACGACCGAAGACCTCCGCCGAGCCGCCGACCAGATCGGGCTGCCGCTGCGCCTGAAGGTCTCGACCGGTGGCTACGACGGTCGCGGTCAGCTGCGGCTGAGCGACGCGTCGGAGATCGATGGCGCCATCGAGCGGATCGGCCGGCCGCCCGGCGAACCGCTCCTCGCCGAGACCGAGCTGGCCTTCGCGTCGGAGGTCTCGATCGTCGTCGCGCGGAGCGCGGTCGGGCGCATCGCGACGTTCCCACTCGCGTGCAACCGGCACGACGAGGGGATCCTCGTCGAGAGCCTCGCGCCGGCATCGCTCGATCCCGAGATCCCCGAACGTGCCGCGGCCATCGGAGAGCGCCTGGCCGTGATGATGGGCATCACGGGGACGCTGACCGTCGAGCTGTTCCTCATGCCCGACCAGCGTCTGATCGCCAACGAACTGGCGCCGCGGGTCCACAACAGCGGCCACTGGACGATCGAAGGTGCCGCGACGTCGCAATTCGAGCAGCACGTCCGAGCCATCTGCGGGCTGGATCTCGGTGCTTCGGACGCCCTGACGCCGACGGCGATGGTGAACCTGCTCGGCACGGGTCCTGCCCGCGAGGCACACCTCGACTCGCTCGGCCTCGCCCGGGCGATGGCCGACCCCACGGTCCACCTCCATCTCTACGACAAGCGCCAGGTCTTCGAGCGTCGGAAGATGGGCCACGTGACGGCGATCGGTCCCTCGACCGAGGAAGCGCTCGCTCGCGCCAAGGCAGCGGTCGAGCTCCTCCGCTGGACCGACGCAGCCGACGAGGCCGGCGGGACCGCATGAGCTCGGAGGGTTCGAGTCCCCTCGTCGGCGTGGTCGGTGGGAGCCGCTCGGACTTCCCGGTCCTCGAGGACGCCGTGACCGTGCTGACGGAGCTCGGTGTCACGTCCGAGCTACGGGTCGTGTCCGCGCATCGCACGCCTGATCACCTGTTCCGCTACGCCGAGGAGGCCTCAGCTCGTGGCCTGAAGGTGATCGTCGCCGGTGCCGGTGGCGCGGCTCACCTTCCAGGCATGCTCGCCGCCAAGACGACGCTGCCGGTCATCGGCGTCCCGATCCCGACGAAACATCTCGGTGGCCTCGACTCGCTCCTCTCGATCGTCCAGATGCCGCGCGGCATCCCGGTCGCGACGGTCGCCATCGGCAACGCGACCAATGCCGGGCTACTGGCCGCGGCGATCCTGGCGCTCGCCGATGCGGACCTCGCCGATCGGCTGTCGGCGTGGCGGGAGCGTCAGACGGCCTCCGTGATGGACGATCCGTCGAATGCGGGGGACGCCCTCAGTTCGTGACGACGCCACGTGGCGTCAGCTCGCCGCGGTGCTCGGCGAGGTGGAGGCCGAGGTCGATCGCGGTCTTGATCGCGACGAGGACCGCGACCGCGGCGGCTGGTGCGCCGGTGAACATCACCGCGAATGCCCCGAAGATGATCGTGATGTGGAGCGCGACCAGGCGCTTGTAGGGGGCGAACATCAATGCGGCAGCAGCGGTGCGCCGGTACTCGCCGCCGTGCAGGAAATTCCACCAGAACGAAAGGCCGTGGCTGATCGCCAGACCGAGCGCGGCAAACACGACCGGGCCGAGGTCGAGCGTCATCCCGTCGTCTGACATGAGGCTGAAGAACGCGGGCAACGTCAACACGAAGATCCCGTGCACGAACCAGAAGATCCCGTAGTGGACGATGAAGAACGGGATCAGGCCCATCTTCGTCGCGGAAGTCGCCGGCCGGCCGTTGACCATGAAGGTCACGCCCGGCGTCACCTCATCACCGGTCGCGACCGACATCTTCAGGACGTTGATCAGGCCGACGATGCCGTTCTCGAGCCAGTAGATGACGAGGATGTTCCAGACGCTCCAGCCGAAGAACAGCACCCCGATGAGCGGGATGAGGTTCGCGACGACGAGCGCCACGACAGCCCAGATCGAGGAGCCGAGGCGATACCAGGCGACGATCCGATCCACGCCGGGATGCTAACGGCTCGACGACCGGCCGTTGCTACCCCGGATGTCAGCCCGGGTCGGAGGCGACGCTCCTACGCGTCGCCGGGCGTTCGCTGCTGCTTGGCTCCCGAGACCGTCACGGTCTTCTCGTCGGCGCCTCGCACGATGACGACATCGAATGGCAGCTTCAGCGTGCCGAGGGCGTCCTGCAGGTCGTCGGCGTCCGCGATGGCGCGCCCACCGGCCGACACGATCAGATCACCGACTGCGATGCCTGCCGCAGCCGCAGCGCTGCCCTCTTCGACACCGCGGACCAGGATGCCGTCCCGCTCCGGGAGGCCGACCGAGCGGCGAAGCCGACGCGCGACGTGGTTCGGGGCGATCGCCACACCAAGGCGCGGCCGTTCGACCGACTCACCCTTGCCGAGCGCCTCGACCCTTCCGCGAAGCGCCGCGTCCGCGGGCAAGGCCAGGTAGAAGCCCTCGCCGATGCGGTTCGTATTGAGACCGATCAGCCGGCCTTCCGCGTCGAGCAGCGCCCCACCGGACGACCCGGGAGCGAGGGGCGCCGTGTGCTCGATGCTGCCGGAGATCCGACGCCCGCCGGGCCCACGGAACGACCGTGCGATCGACGAGACGAAGCCGACCGTGACTCGGGCCCCACCGCCGAATGTCGCAGCGGCTCCGAATACGGGCGTGCCGACCGACGCGGACTCGGCCGCGCCCCACTCGAGCGGCGCGGCGCCCGCCGTGTCGACAGCGACGACCGCAAGGTCGCCGTCGGCGTCGACGCCGCGGACCTCGCCGCGGACTGATCGCCCATCGGCGAACGTGACGGTGATCTCGCCACCGCGCAGGTTGTGGGCGTTCGTCAGCACCTGGCCATCGCCGACGACGACACCGGATCCCCGTCCGTCGCGCCCGACGCTCACGATCGATGTTCCGACGCGCTCGGCGACCGTCGCGATGGCGCCGCTCAGTTCATCAAGGCTGGTCATGTCGCGTGCTCCTGGGTTCGCGTGGGTTGGATGAGTGACTAGCGACTTGCAAGTTACTACTGACGTGGCATGGTGACAAGCCCATGAACCGCTACCATCGATGGATCCGATGACGGCACAACGCACCACCGACCGAACGCCCGACCGTCGACCGCTGCCCCTCGAGGCAGCGCTCGACCGCGTCGGCGACCGCTGGAGCCTGCTGCTGGTCGAGGCGCTGCTCGATGGACCGCGCCGCTTCGGCGATCTCGGCGACGCGCTCCCGGGCATCGCGCCGAACATCCTGACGGACCGCCTCCGCCGCCTCGAGCGTGCCGGCATCCTGCGCTCGAGCCCGTACCAGGAGCGCCCGACGCGGTTCACGTACGAGCTGACCGCCGACGGACGCGCGCTGGCCTCTGCGCTTCGGCTGCTCGCCGACTGGGGCGCGCGCCGTTCCAATGACGTCGAGCCGCTGCGCCACGCCGCCTGTGGTACGGCGCTGGAAGCTCGCTTCTTCTGCCCGACGTGCAGCGCCGTCGTCGACGCCGCCGACGCGCACGAGGAGCGGTTCGTCTAGCCGAACCGCCGCCCCCACTACACTCGCGACGTGATGGACGACGAACGCTGGGAGCCGGGCATGCCCGTGCTCGATCGCCAGCCCGCCAGGTCGACGACGTTGCCGCCGAGCCTCCAGGGCCTGCCGCCCCGATCGGTCCCCGAGGTCGCCCCGACTCCCCTCCAGAAGCACTACATCAACCTGTCGGTGCCGGTCCTGATCTGCGGCGCGATCGCGATCACCGCGCTCGAGCTCGGCGCTCGACTCGGTGATCCCCTGGTCAAGTCGTGCGTCCTGATCGCGGCGCCGCTGCTGGTGATCACGACCGCCGACGCGATCCTGCGCATCTGGCGCTCGGCGTGGGCGTGGATGCCGGTCGACCGGGGCAAGGCCTGGTTCCGGCTGGCCTGGGTAGCGGTCAGCGTGATCGGGCTGACGGCGCTGGTCGGCGCCGCCATCGCCGTCCTCGTGGCCTGAGGGTGGAGACCTTCGAGCTCGGGCCGGACGGGCGCTCGACGGACCTCGAGTCCGGTCGAGGCGTCCCGGACTGGATCGCGCGGACGCTCAACTTCTGTTCGCGCTGCGGCACGGCGCTCCAGTTCGGCGCCATCGATGGGGAGGATCGCGACCGGCTCTCGTGCCCTTCCTGCGGCCACATCACCTACGTGAACCCACGACTCGTCGTGACGACCCTGCCGGTGACCGCGGACGGCGAGGTCGTCCTCCTCCGTCGTGGGATCGAGCCGGGGCGCGGGGCGTGGGCCCAGCCGGGTGGGTTCCTGGAGGTCGACGAGACCGTCCACCAAGCGGCGATCCGCGAGACGTACGAGGAGACCGGACTCATCGTCGAGCCCGGCGAGATCATCGGGCTCTATACGCGACTGGAGGCTGCGGTCGTCACGATCGCCTTCGAATCGAAGGTCGTCGGCGGGACCGCTGCGCCCACCCGCGAGGCGCTCGAGATCGCCTCCTTCACGCCGGAGGAGATCCCGTGGAACGGGCTGGCCTTCCGCACGACGATGTGGATGCTGCGCGATTGGATCGATCAGCGCCGACCCGACGTCGCGTGGCCCGCCGGCGACCTTGGCGCCTAGGGCCGCGCGAGCTCGACGACCGGACCGTCGATCCCGAGGTCGGCGTGGGGCCCGCGATGGAGACCGTCGGCGCGCGGGTCATCGGACGCGACGCCTGCGGTGGTCTCGATCCGGCGACGGATGGACTGGGTCGGGACGCCGTCGATCCCGATCGCGGTCGCCGTCACGAACAGTCGCCCGCTGGCACTCGGCGAGGCGAGGCCGAATCGACCCTCGAACGGCATCGCCGCCCGGAGGCTCGGATCGTCGCGCTGGATCGTGCGTGATGCGAGGATCTTGCCGGTCCGTGATTCGAGTCCCAGCCAGACGGCCGTGACGGCCGGTCCGACCTCGCCGCGGATCAGGATCGCCTGGCTCGCGAAGACCTGGTCCGGACCGGCCGGCGAATCGAGGCGGACCCAGCCGCCCGCGGCAGCGATATCCTCCGTCGACACGATCGGGGACCCGGCGGGGGTGACCACGTCCGACGGCAGGGTCGACCGGGAACCAAGCCAGCCGATGCCCACCACGCCGACCAGGCCGACGATCCAGGCGGCAGCGATGAACGTGCCACGCCGCGACTGACGGGCGCCGCGACCTCCGATGCTGCCCGAGAAGCGAGCCGACGTCGGTGCGCGCTCGACGGGAGCCGGCTCAGGAGATGTCGATGAAGACGTTCTTCGTCTCGGTATAGAGGTCGAGCGCGGCCATCCCGAGCTCGCGGCCGATGCCCGACATCTTGTAGCCGCCGAACGGTGCCTCGGTGTGGACCGAGCTGTTCGAGTTGACGCTGATCACGCCGGACTGGAGGGCCCGCGCGGCTCGCATCGCCTTGCCGATATCACGGCTCCAGATCGAGCCGGACAGGCCGTACGGCGTCGCGTTCGCGAGGCGAAGCGCCTCCTCCTCGGTATCGAAGGGGATGATCGACACGACAGGTCCGAAGATCTCCTCGCGTGCGATGCGCATGTCGTTGTCGACGCCGTCGAACACCGTCGGGAGGAGATACGCGCCGTCGGCGAGACTCGGATCGTCGGGTGCCGCGCCACCCACGACGACCGACGCTCCCTCGCCCAGACCGATCTCGATGTAGTCCTTCACGCGATCGCGCTGCTTCGTCGAGACGAGCGGTCCGACCTCGGTCGCCTCATCGGAAGGGTCACCGACCTTGACATTCCTCGTCGCGTCCGCGAACAGCTCGACGACCTGCTCGTGGACCGGACGCTCGACCAGGATCCGGCTGCGAGCGCAGCAGTCCTGGCCACAGTTGTCGAAGACGCTGTACGGCGACTCCTTGGCGAACCGCTCGATATCGGCGTCGGCGAAGACGATGTTGGGGCTCTTCCCGCCGAGCTCGAGGGAGATCTTCTTCACATTGCTCGAGGCGAGCCGCATGATCTCCTGGCCCGTCGTCGTCTCACCCGTGAAGGCGACCTTGCCGATGCCCGGATGCGCGGCGATCGATGCGCCGACCGTGCCGCCGGGCCCGGTCACGACGTTCAGGACGCCGGCCGGGATGCCGGCCTCGAGCGCTAGCTCGCCCAGCCGGATCGCGGTCAACGGCGTGTACGAGGCCGGCTTCAGGATCGCGGTGTTGCCCGCGGCCAGCGCCGGCGCGACCATCCACGAGGCCATCAACAGCGGGAAGTTCCAGGGAACGATCAGACCGACGACGCCGATCGGCTCACGGAGGGTCAGGTCGATGCCGGGCTTCGAGACCGGGATGGTCTGCCCGAAGACCTTGTTGGCCGCCCCGGCGTAATAGTCGAAGACGAGGCTCGCGCCGATGACCTCGCCACGGGCGGAGGTGATCGGCTTACCGCCGTTACGGCTCTCGAGCCAGGCGAGCTCGTCGCTGTTCTTCTTGATCAGGTCGGCGAGCTTCGCGAGCGACCGGCCGCGCTTGCCGGCGGCCCAGTTGGCCCAGCCTTTGCGCTCCTCGAACGCCGCCTGTGCGGCTTCGACCGCCGTGTCGACCTCGGTGCGGCCACCGAGCGGTGCGGTCGCGATGGTCTTCCCGTTGGCCGGGTCGACGATGTCGAACGTTTGACCGTCGGCAGCATCGACGGACTGGCCGCCGATGACCATCCGTGTGGTCGTGGGCGTCTCCGACGCGGTCGCCGGAGTCGTGGATTCGGTCGTCATCGGAAGACCTCGGGTGGTGCCGTGTGGGCAGGGGATGAGCGTCGATGATACGCCGCGACCCCTCCGGGTCCGTCGGCGAGTGGCGCCTCAGCCGGGCTCGGCCGGTGCCTCTCCCGGCGGCAGGTCGTCCCACGTCGTACCCGCGTCGCGCAGGCCCTCGATCGCGACGACGGCCGCACCGATGATCCCAGCGTCGTTGCGCAGCTGGGCAGCGACCACCGGCGTCCGCGTCGTGAGCCGTGGGATGAACTTGTCCCCGTTCTTGCTCACCCCGCCGCCGAGGATGAAGAGGTTCGGCCACATCAGGTCCTCGATCCGCTGGAGATGCTCGTCGAGGTCCTGGGCCCACGCCTTCCACGAGAGACCGCGGCGGGTGCGTGCCACGGATGCGGAACGCCGCTCGGCGGGGCGCCCGCGGATCTCCATCTGACCGAACTCGGTATTGGGGACAAGCTTGCCGTCGACGAACACCCCCGAGCCGACACCGGTCCCGAGTGTCAGGAAGATGACGGTCCCGGGGCGCCCGGCGGCGACGCCGAATCGCAGCTCGGCGATGCCCGCGGCGTCCGCGTCGTTCACGATCTCGACCCGACGCTTGAGCAGATATGACAGGCGCTCGGCGATCGGATAGCCGATCCACGCGGGATCGATGTTCGCAGCGGTCATCAGCACGCCGCCGATGGCCACGCCCGGGAGCCCGATCCCGACCGGCGTGTCCTTCCCCAACTCGTCGGCCTTGGCCAGACGCCGGACCAGCCGTCCGATCGAGGCGCTGACGCGATCAGGGGTCGATGGGGTCGGCGTCGGGACCCGCAGGCGCTCGGACACCAGCTGTCCGGTCGTCGTATCGACCACCGCTGCCTTGATGCCGCTCCCGCCGACATCGACACCGACCGCCAGCGTTCCGCGCGAGGCCGTGTCGCGGCCTGTGTCGACGAGGGGGTCGGTCGATGCGCCCTCAGGC